>WLGA01000018.1 GCA_009703445.1 Actinomycetota bacterium
AGCATATCTGCTGTTGTCTCAGGCGGGAAGTCGGCTATGAAAGCACCCATTGCAGACTCGCTTCCGGCTAGGTATTTCAGTTTGTCCGCAGCTCGACGAGGTGAGGTGATTTGAAGTTGCAGGCGCACGTTTTCGCCACCAGCCACGAGTGGGGCTTGGTGCCAAGCCGAAATGTAAGGCGTCGGGGTGTCATAGACGGTGTCCAGCGCCTTGAGCAAACGTGAGTAAATCGAAGCCAGTTCGTCGCGCTCGTCATCTCGCAGCTGCGCAAGATTCTGAATATGGCGATGTGGTAAAACGTGGATCTCGATCGGCCAGCGGCCAGCAAAAGGCACGTATGCGGTGAAGTTCTCACCCTTGATTAGAACCCGCTCGCCGGCCTGCTCGAAAGCTAGGGTGTCGGCAAACAAGTTCGGCCCGTATGCCTCAATCGAGGCAAGCAGCTTTTGGGTGCGCGGGGTCACATAAGGGTAAGAGTAGATCTGGCCGTGAGGGTGATGAAGGGTCACGCCAATCTCTTGGCCGCGGTTTTCAAATGGGAAGACCTGTCGAATCCCAGGCAGCGCCGATAGCTGCTCGGTACGATCGGCCCAAGCGTCAATGATGGTTCTCACGCGGGCTACTGATTGGTCGGCGAGCGAGCCCAGGTGCTCCGGACTAAACACGACCACTTCGCAGCGGCCGATGGACGCACGAGTTGAACCAAGCTTCAGATCGGGAACCACGGCATAGTTCTCATCGTCGATGGCAGCTAGATCTGGGCCGAACGAGGGGCTCTTGTTCTCAAACACGGCAACATCAAAAATGTCTGGAATTTCAGACTGGTAGTCATCCGTGGTTGGGCAGAGTGGGCACATGTGGGCCGGTGGTAAAAATGCTCGATTGTGGCGTGCCGCCGCTACCGAGATCCAGTCGCCGGTTAGCGAGTCTAGGCGCATTTCGGCAACCGCTGGGCGAGGAGCAGAATCGCGAAGGTCGGCCTTGCGTTCGGCAGGAAGGTTGGAACCAGAGTCGTCAAAGTAGATGAGTTCACGCCCGTCGCTCATTCGAGTGGAACGTTTGGTGGTTGCCATTGATTCTCCGCCTGTTGATATTTGACTAGTTGATTATCTCGTGGGTGTCTGAAATCGCTCAGGTCTGGACGACCGCGAGTTCCTTGACCGATTTCCGCAGCTCACTCAAGGCTGACCTGGGTAAGCCCGAATTGGTGACCAATAGGTCAGCCTCATCAAGCGTGGCGAAGGTGCTGAACCCAACTTCGCCCCACTTGGTCTGGTCGGCGAGTACAACGAGTTTGCGCGTTTTGGCTATCACCGCGCGGTTCGTCTCCGACTCATGGAGGTTGGGCGTTGTGAAGCCACCTTTCGGGTCCATTCCATGCGCGCCCATAAAGACGACTTCCAGATTTAGTGTCTGAAATGCGGAGACAGTTATGTCGCCGACAAACGAGTCAGTCGGAGTTCTGATTCCACCGGCCAAAATGACGGTTTGGCTCTGTTGGCCCTCTCGATTGAAAAGATCGGAGACCGGAAGCGAGTTGGTAACAATCGTGAGACGGGGGATCGTCAACGCCAATTTGGCTAGCGCAAAAACGGTGCTACCACCCATGAGTCCTATAGACGCCCCAGGGGTAATCTCTAACGCTGCTCTAGCCGCAATCGCGTCTTTTGAAATTTCTTCTCGCAGAGTCTTCGATTCAAACGGAGGTTCAAGAGCGTTTCGATTGCTGAAGATGGCGGTCGCTCCACCGTGAACTTTTTCGAGCAATCCACGCTGCGCCAGCACATCGATATCTCGGCGAATCGTCATTTCTGAAACTTGCAGGATGTCAGCTAACTCTGAAATGCGGGCCGCAGTTCGTCTGGATATTTCCTGCAGGATCAGTCCGTGACGCTGTGCAGCTAGCAATTCAATTCACCTCAATCATTGGGTTGGTGGAGGCACTCCACTCACACTTAAATTTAGTTAACTATTGATAACAAATGTAAACATTTGTGCGATTTCTTTTTATCACTTCGATAGCATCGAGTAGGTAGGTCAAAGTTAGGAATCGCACATGTCGCAAATCCCTGCATTCGTCGCCTTGAACGCGGATGGCGTGCAGCTAATCGTGGCGCTCTCCAGCGGCACGCCTGTGATTCTCCACTTTGGCGCTGACCTGGGTTCGAACCTAGACGTCGAGCAACTGAACCTTGCATCGCAAGAGGCAGTTCCACATGCCGACTTGGATGACCACATCAACCCAGGCGTTTGGCGAGAGGATGCGCGCGGTTTCCATGGTCGCCCATCGCTCCTAGGTCACTCCACGGGCCAAAGGTGGGCATCTCTGTTCACCATCAAAGACGTCGCCAAGGGATCCGACTCAATCGAAATTGTCTGCATTGACCAAACCGCTGCGCTAGAAGTTTCTGTGGCTTACGAACTCGCTAACGAGGGCGTGCTGAAAGTCACGCAGCGAGTCAAGAATCTATCCAGCGAGGATTACTCGGTTGAAGAACTTAATGCGTGGCTTCCTCTGCCGGATCACGCGACCGAGACCATGGACTTCACCGGTCGCTGGGTGAAGGAGCGTCAACCTCAGCGACGCGAAATTCAGGTGGGCACGTGGTCTCGTGAAATCCGCGAGGGGCGTTCGGGGCACGATTACACAATTGTTCAACTGGCCATGACTCCGGGAGCGAACTATCAGACCGGAGAGGTTTGGTCAGTTGGTTTGCAGTGGAGCGGCAATACCCGCCACCTAGTTGAAAAGTTGCCGACCGGTCGCACGTCAATCGGCGCAGGCGAACTCCTCCTCCCGGGCGAGGTCATCCTAGCGTCGGGCGAAGAATACGTTGCCCCGAGTCTCGTCGTTTCCTACTCTGCTGAAGGCATCGATGGAATTACCGATCGTCACTATCGCTGGCTGCGTTCACGCCCAAATCACCCAAGTGTTGTTCGCCCTCGTCCTCTCACTCTCAACGTGTGGGAAGCGGTCTACTTCAATCACAATCTCGAAAAACTAACCCAATTAGCTGACGTGGCGCAGAGCATTGGCGTTGAACGTTTCGTCTTGGATGATGGGTGGTTTGGCTCTAGACGAAACGACCAGAGTGGCTTAGGAGACTGGGTTGTTTCCAAGGATGTTTGGCCAGGCGGCTTGAAACCGCTCATCGACGTGGTTAAGTCTCGTGGCATGGAATTTGGTCTTTGGTTCGAAGGAGAAATGGTCAACCCGGATTCAGATCTCTTCCGGGAGCACCCTGATTGGATTCTTCAAGTTGAGGGCCGCACCCCACCCAAGGGTCGTAATCAGCAGGTTCTAGACCTGACTCATCATGAGGCCTATGATCACGTCTTTGGGCAAGTTAACGCACTTCTCAGCGAATACGATATCGCCTACATCAAGTGGGATCACAATCGAACTTTGACTGACGCCGCTCACTTCGGTAAAGCTGCGGTTCGTGAACAAACCAAGGCAATCTATCGACTGTTTGACGAGTTAAAGCTTCGTCATCCTGGCCTTGAAATCGAATCTTGTTCCTCGGGAGGTGGCCGCATCGATCTCGGCATGGTCAACCATGCGGACAGATTCTGGACATCAGATTGCAACGATGCCCTCGAGCGCCAATACATCCAGCGTTACACCCAGTATGTGATCCCGCCGGAAATGCTCGGCTCACACATTGGCCCCACCGAATCACACACCACGCACCGCACTCACTCGCTGCAGTTCCGGGCAATATCTGCGTTGTTCGGGCATGCCGGCCTGGAGTGGGACTTGACTCAGACCACGGATGAGGAGCGCGCGGCCCTCAAGTCATGGGCTCAGTATTACAAATCAAATCGCTCCCTGATTCACACGGGTCGTATGGTCAGAATCGAACAATCTGATGACAGTGCATTCGTGCACGGTGTTGTCGCTCAGGATAAATCTCGTGCGATTTTCGCTTTAGTCGCTCTGCGCGCGATGCCCGCATCTACTCCCAACGCACTTCGGTTTGAAGGCTTGGAAGCCGGTGCGAGCTATCGAGTCAAGTTGGTCGAACCCGCAGGTGAGGCCAACTACATTGGTCGCCAGTCACCCAAGTGGTTTGATGGCGTCGTGCTCACGGGTGCCGCACTGGCTCGAGTTGGCGTTCGACCTCCGATACTTGCTCCGGAAAACGCTGTTTTGATTGAGCTAGAGCGAATCTAATGAAAAAGACTCGCACGACGAGTTTTTCAAATCACCTAAATTTCGTGTCTCCATCACCTCTGCTGGTCTGATAATGTGAACGCTAACATAATGTCAATTTGAAGCACTTTTCGTCTTTAGGGAGAACGTCTGATGTCAGCAGTCAAGGGTCAAATCTGGTTCCTTACCGGTAGTCAGAACCTCTACGGTCCTGAAACTCTAGAACAGGTTGCCGATCAGTCGAAGCTTGTGATGTCTCAGCTCGCCGACCAGCTCGGCGCACCTGCAGAGCTAGTCTGGAAGCCGGTCCTCAAGACCCCTGAAATGATTCGCGAAATCATGCTCGAAGCCTCCCGCGACGACAACTGCCTCGGTGTGATTACTTGGATGCATACCTTTTCTCCTGCCAAGATGTGGATCAACGGTTTAAATGCCCTAACCAAGCCACTTCTGCACCTGCACACTCAGGCGGGCCAGTCGCTTCCATGGAGCACACTCGACATGGACTTCATGAACCTAAACCAGGCTGCGCACGGAGACCGTGAGTACGCCCATCTGGTTACTCGCACCGGAATGGCACGCAAGATTGTCGTCGGCCACCCGACCGAGAAGCCGGTGGGCGAGCGAGTTACCAACTGGGCTTTCGCAACCATCGGCTGGAAAACTACGCAGCACCTGAAGGTCGCACGTTTCGGCGACAACATGCGTTTTGTTGCCGTCACGGATGGCGACAAGGTAGCAGCCCAACTCAAGTTTGGAATGTCGATCGAGCAACTCGGCGTGAATACTCTCGTCGAGGCTGTCGACAAGGTAAGCGATGCCGACGCTGAAGCATTGACCGCGGTTTACGAACGTGAATACGACGTTGCCGAAGAACTGCGCGTCGGCGGAGCACGTCACGAATCTCTCGTCTACGGTGCAAAAATCGAAATCGCGTTGCGAGGCATCCTTGAAGCCGGTGGTTTCCAGGCGTTCACATCTAACTTTGAAGATCTTGGAGCCCTGCGTCAGTTGCCTGGCCTAGCCGTTCAGCGCTTGATGGCCGAAGGTTATGGTTTCGGCGGCGAGGGCGACTGGAAGACCTCGGCAATGGGCGCAATCCTGAAGTCGATGACCCCGGCTGGCGGCGGAACCTCATTCATGGAGGACTACACCTATCACTTTGGCCCTGGCACGCCAAAGATTCTCGGTGCCCACATGCTTGAAGTGTGCCCAACCATCACTTCAAAGAAGCCTCGCATCGAGATTCACCCTCTCGGAATCGGCGGCAAGGAAGACCCAGTTCGCATGGTCTTCACTGCAGAGCCGGCTGCCGGTCGCGTGGTTTGTCTTGTCGACATCGGTGACCGTTTCCGCATCATCTCTAACGAGATCAAGATCGTTGAGCCGACTGAGGACCTTCCACTTCTTCCGGTTGCGCGCGCGGTATGGGAGCCACTACCTTCACTAGCCGAATCCGCGGAGGCTTGGATGTTGGCTGGCGGCAGCCACCACACCGTTCTGACGAATGCAGTGAGCGAAGAGACTATCGAAGACTACGCGCGCATCGCGGGCGTCGAGCTGGTTCAAATTGACAAGGACACCAACCTCCGCGCCTTCCGCAAAGAGCTTCAGTTCTCGAACACTTATTACCGCTTCGCTGATTCAATCGGCTAAGTGCACATGAACCCTAAAGCGAACTGGACCTTATTCGGGCCAAAGCTCGAGAAGCCAAGACCGAGCCTGACAGTCGGTGCCGTGGCGGTCCTGTTCGCAGCTCAGACGTTCACGCCAACTGAAGCGCAGTACCCGCTCTACATGTGCGTGCTCGCTTGGGTTTCCGCCGCTTGGATTACTTGGTTCGCGGTTAAGAAGGCGGCTTTAATCGGTTTGCTGACCATCCCGGTTTCGCTACTTTGGCTGAACCCAGTTCTCGGCGGAGTTTGGTTCTCAACCTTCGGCATCGAATACCTTCTGACTCACGCGGCACTCGCATTAATCTGGGCCGCTTGCTCCTATACATTCATGGCGACTGAGAAGCGTTAATCGTGGAAGGCTTTCTAGCCGGCTTTTCGCTGGCACCAAAACCGCTCAAGGGAGTTGAACTTAAGGTGGTCGAGAGCGCTTTCTCGAGCAACGCGCCAATCAAGGATGTGCTTCAGGTTCTAACCACCTCGGATGGGCTTTCAAGCTGGCTGGGTGCATCCACCGAATTTCTCTGTCACGTTGGCATCAAGTTTTCGGTGTCTGTTGATGGCGAAGACTCGAAGGCTGTTTTCACGACGGTCGACTTACCGCGCAAGTTGGCGTTCATGGTCGAAGCGCTGGGCGAGTTTGAATTTCAGCTTCTCCAGAGTGCTGGTGGCGTCGAGATTGGCCTAAAAGTGCGTCGAGCGGTAAGTCCGGATGCGGCAGCCACATGGTCCGAAACAGTTGAAACTCGGGTTGCTGCGTTAAAGGTGGTGTTGGGTCGTGACTGAAAAGGTTCGAAAGCCCAATATTTATGACGTAGCCAAACTTGCCGGCGTCTCGCACCAGACCGTGTCTCGCGTCATCAACAACGCCGATTACATAAAGGAAGACACCCGAAGCAAAGTCCAAAGTGCAATGCAAGAGCTGGGATACGTTCCTAATGCAGCAGCGCGTGCGTTGGTAACCGCAAAGTCCAAGATTGTTGGGATCCTGGTTTCTGACATCGTCTATCACGGCCCTGCTGGAATGATGCATGCAATGGAGAAGGAAGCGCGCAGGGGTGGCTACTTTGCGATCTCAGCGTCTGTTGACCCCCTCGACAACGACTCAATTGCCCAGGGCATCGAACATCTTCGCCGAGTGGGAATCGAAGGCTTGGTAGTCATCACTCCTCAATCGGATTCAGTTCAGGCAGTCGAAAGACTAGTGAAAGACATTCCCGTCGTCTTCATCGATAGCCCGCATAACTCCACGGAGTTGTCGGCCGAGCTTGGCAACTACGAGGGCGCAAAGAGAGCTACCGAACACCTAATTTCTCTGGGTCACAAGAAGATTGTTCACGTGGCCGGTCCATCCGAGTGGTTTGATTCGGCTCCCAGAGTTTCCGGTTATTCTGACGCAATGAAAAGTGCAAAACTCGAACCGAAGGTGTTTGCCGGAGACTGGTCGGTTCCGACCGGGTACGAAATCGGCAAAAACTTAGAGCTCGACCAAAGCAAAGTAACTGCGATATTCGCAGCCAATGATCATCTTGCGCTTGGCTTGATGAGGGCCTTACGCCAACGCGGATACGACATTCCTCAGCGGGTCAGCATCATCGGTTTTGACGATGTGCCAGAAGCCGCCTTTTATGAGCCTCCTCTAACAACGATGAGACCCGACTTTGCCGAGCTTGGCCGGGTGGCGATGGAGAAAATGCTCGGTCACATCACTCGCGAAGCCACGTTGAGTTCCGACGAGCTGATTCCAGAGTTAATCGTCCGCGAATCAACCGCGCTTCCCGCAAATCTTTAGCCAACAAAATATCAAAGGAAACCATGAGCACTGAAAAATATGTAGTCGGCGTTGACTATGGAACCCTTTCTGGCCGAGCAGTAGTTGCCAGAGTCTCTGATGGAGCCGAACTCGGGTCGGCTGTGCTCGATTACCCTCACGCCGTCATGGACACCAAGCTTGCCTCCTCGGGTGCGACTCTCGGCCCAGACTGGGCGCTTCAGGATGCGAACGACTACGTCGCAGTGCTCAAATCGGCGGTCCCTGCGGCAATCAAGGATGCCGGAATCGACCCGGCCGATGTCATCGGAATCGCGACAGACTTTACGGCCTGCACCATGGTGCCAACTACGATTAACGGCACTCCGCTGAGCAACCTCGACGAGTTCCGGAACAACCCGCACGCATACGTGAAGTTGTGGAAGCACCACGCCGCCCAGCCTCACGCCGACCGCATCAACGAACTGGCCCGCGAACGCGGTGAAACCTGGTTGAGTCGTTACGGCGGATTGATTTCTTCCGAATGGGAGCTTGCCAAAGGACTTCAGCTTCTTGAGGAGGCACCCGAGGTTTACAACACCATGCACAAATTTGTGGAAGCGGCCGACTGGATCATCTGGCAGCTCTGCGGCACCTACGTTCGCAACGCCTGCACCGCCGGCTACAAGGGCAACCTTCAGGATGGGCAGTATCCGAGTCGAGAATTCTTGGGTGCCCTAAACCAAGATTTCGCTGGCTTCGCCGAAGACAAAATCGCCAACACCATCGGTGAACTTGGTGACCGTGCTGGTGGCCTGACCGCCGAGGCTGCTGCTTGGACAGGTCTACCTGAAGGCATTGCAGTTGCAGTCGGAAACGTTGATGCTCACGTAACCGCTCCGGCAGCGAAAGCCACCAAGCCGGGCCAAATGGTTGCAATCATGGGCACTTCGACCTGTCACGTCATGAATGGTGACGTGCTTAAGGAAGTTCCTGGAATGTGCGGCGTAGTAGACGGCGGAATCATCAGCGGTTATTACGGTTACGAAGCCGGGCAGTCTGGCGTCGGCGACATCTTTGCTTGGTACGTCAAGAACCAGGTTCCGGGCAGCTACTACGAAGCGGCTGCTGCGCAGGGGCTAACCATCCATGAATATTTGACAAACCTTTCTGCCGAACAAGAGGTTGGCGAACACGGATTAGTGGCCCTCGACTGGCACTCGGGCAACCGTTCGGTTTTGGTCGATCACGAACTCTCGGGGCTGATGATCGGTGCCACTCTCACGACCAAACCAGAAGACGGCTATCGCGCGCTTCTAGAATCAACAGCCTTTGGCGCTCGAAAGATCGTTGAAACTTTCCGCACCGCAGGTGTTCCGGTTGAAGAGTTCATCGTCGCCGGTGGGCTGCTAAAGAACAAGTTCCTCATGCAGATGTACTGCGATGTTCTGCAGTTGCCGCTCAGTGTCATCAACTCGACTCAGGGTCCTGCCCTCGGTTCATGCATTCACGCTGCGGTTGCAGCCGGAGCATACGAGTCCGTCGACGCTGCAGCCGAGGCTATGGGAAGCGTCTCTAAGGGCGTTTACCAGCCAGACCCTGAACGTGGAAAGAAATACGACCGACTATATGCCGAGTACGAAATCCTTCACGACTACTTTGGTCGCGGCGAGAATAATGTCATGAAGCGCCTAAAGGCACTTCGCAGAGAGGCTTCGAATGCTTAGGTTCCCGCACGAACGTCAGTTGCTGGCTGACCTGCACCAGCAACTCTGGGATGCCGGCCTGGTGATCTGGACTGGTGGCAATGTGTCTCAGCGAGTGGACGGTGGCTTTCTCATTAAGCCAAGCGGAGTCACGTATCCCGAGCTGACCGCAGAGTCGATGGTGCTTTGCGACTTGGATGGCAATGTGATTGAGGGCACTCGTGCACCGTCAAGCGACACTGCAGCCCACGCTTACGTATATCGCAATATGCCTGAGGTTGGGGGAGTCGTTCACACCCACTCGAACTATGCCTGCGGCTTCGCGGCGGCCCAAATGCCGATCCCTTGTGTTCTCACTGCCATCGCAGACGAATTCGGCGGAGACATCCCGCTGGGGCCATTCGCCATCATCGGCGATGACTCGATTGGTCGCGGAATCGTAGAAACTCTCGATGGTCACCGGTCTCCAGCGGTTCTAATGAGACAGCACGGGGTGTTCACAATCGGCAAGAACGGCAAGGATGCGTTGAAGGCTGCCGTCATGTGTGAAGACGCAGCCAAGTCGGTATCCATTGCTATGCAGGTCGGCACGCCCAATAAATTGCCGAATGATGTAATCGACGCGCTCTACAACCGTTATCAAATCGTTTACGGACAGCACTAGAAAACGTTCCCTCTGCGGCGAGCCTTGTGTAATGCTTATCTCAAGAAATGTGAGCGTTCACATTTCTACCGCTTGGGGAACTTTCCCTAACAGGATTCACTCTGCAATGGCGCGAGCTGAAGTGGGTGGAAGTCAAGGCTCATCCGGGTTGGACACGGTTGAGTTCAAGCTAATAGTGACTGGTCCGGTCGCTTTTCGAAAGGAACTGAATTGTTCAAGAAAGTACTAGGCCTAGCAGCTGCTGGTGCGCTTGTAGTTGCGACCCTAACCGGTTGTGCTCCTGCAGCAGAAACCACCGCTGGCGGTCTTATCGGCGTTTCGATGCCTACCCAGTCATCAACTCGTTGGATCTCAGACGGCGACAGCATCAAGACCGCTCTAGAGGCAGACGGCTTCTCAGTTGACCTTCAGTACGCTGAAGACGACATCCCAACCCAGGTTTCACAGCTTGAGGCAATGCTGACCAAGGGCGCTAAGGCTCTTATCATCGCTGCTATCGACGGAACCCAGCTAACCGACGTTCTTCAGGCAGCTAAGGATGCAGGCGTTCCTGTTATCTCTTACGACCGCTTGATCCGTGACTCAGCAAACGTTGACTACTACGCAACCTTCGACAACTTCAAGGTCGGCGTTCAGCAGGCAACCTCACTTCTAGTTGGCATGGGCGTATACGCAACTGAGGAATCAACCTCAGCTGACGGCGCAAACGCTAAGGGCCCTCTAAACGTTGAGCTATTCGCTGGTTCACCAGACGACAACAACGCAACCTTCTTCTACAACGGTGCGATGTCAGTTCTTCAGCCACTAATCGACAGCAAGGTTCTTGTTGTTAAGTCTGGCCAGACTGCATTCGAGAAGGTCGCAACTCTACGTTGGGACGGCGCAGTTGCTCAGAAGCGCATGGAAGACATCCTTGTCGGTTCATACGCATCAGCAAAGGTTAACGGTGTTCTTTCACCTTACGACGGTCTAAGCCGCGGAATCATCGCTGCTCTAACCGACGCTGGTTACTCAACCATGCCTACCATCGTTGGCCAGGACGCTGAAGTTCTTTCAGTCAAGGCAATGTTGGCTGGCGAGCAGTACTCAACCATCTTCAAGGACACTCGTGAACTTGCAAAGGTTGCAGTATCAATGGCAAAGGCGATCCTAAACGGTGAGACCCCTGAGACCAACGACACCACCACCTACAACAACGGCGTGAAGGTTGTTCCTTCATACCTACTAACCCCTTACATCGTTACCAAGGACAACTACAAGGAATTGTTGATTGACTCTGGTTACATCAAGGAAGCAGACCTAGGTTAATCCCTAGTTCAGCAGGTAATACATCGAGCTGGCGGGGTGCCTCGGCACCCCGCCAGTTAGTATTAGCAACACAGATATAGACCTAAGTTTCGAACCCAAAGAAGAGGCTCCCGAATGACCCAGAACATCCTTGAGATGCAGTCAATCACCAAGGTTTTTCCCGGAGTACGAGCGCTCGATAACGTTTCACTGAACGTGGCCCGTGGAGAAATCCACGCAATCTGCGGTGAAAACGGAGCAGGTAAGTCAACGCTGATGAAGGTTCTCTCCGGCGTTTACCCACACGGCACCTACGAAGGCGACATTGTTTACGAAAACAAGGTTGTGGCCTTCAAGAACATCCGTGAGAGCGAAGCCGAAGGCATCGTCATCATCCACCAGGAATTGGCTCTGAGCCCACACCTTTCGATTGCGGAAAACATCTTCCTGAACAACGAGATCAAGCGCTTTGGTTTGATCGACTGGAACAAGACCGGCCAAGAAGCTCAGATGCTCATGGCTCGAGTCGGCCTGAAGGAAAACCCTGACACCAAGATCAAGGACATCGGTGTCGGCAAGCAGCAGCTAGTTGAAATCGCCAAGGCGCTTTCAAAGCGTGTGAAGCTTCTCATCCTTGACGAGCCAACTGCCGCGCTGAACGACGAAGACTCGGCTCACCTTCTGGATTTGCTTCGCCACCTACGCGGCCAGGGAATCAGCTGCATCATCATTTCTCACAAGTTGAATGAGATCGCCGCGATTGCCGACAAGACCACCATTATTCGCGATGGCAAGTCGGTTGAGACCCTCGACATGTCTGACGGCAAGGCAGACCAGGAGCGCATCATTAAGGGCATGGTTGGCCGCGAGATGGACAACCGCTACCCAGCACACACTTCACACACAGGCGCTGAAATTCTCCGAGTTGAGAACTGGACTGCACACCACCCGGATGACAAGAACCGCGTCGTCGTCGACAACGTGAACATCAACGTCAAAAAGGGTGAAATCGTCGGAATCGCTGGCATCATGGGTGCCGGGCGAACCGAGTTTGCGCGAAGCCTATTTGGTCGCAGCTGGGGAACCAACATCTCGGGCAAGGCTTTCATCAACGGCAAGGAAGCAAACGTCAGCACCATCCGCAACGCGATTGACTCGGGTTTGGCCTATGCCACCGAAGACCGCAAACGTTTTGGTCTAAACCTGATTGACGACATCAAGCGCAACATCTCGATGGCGTCGCTGCACACATTCGTTAAGCGTGGGCTGGTTAACGACAACGAAGAATTCAAGGTCGCATCGGGTTACCGCGAGAGCATGAACATCAAGGCGCCTTCGGTGCTTTCGATCACCGGAAAGCTTTCTGGCGGAAACCAGCAGAAGGTTGTGCTGAGCCAGTGGATTCACTCGAACCCTGAGGTGCTCATCCTGGATGAGCCGACTCGTGGAATCGATGTCGGTGCGAAGTATGAAATTTACACAATCATTCAGCGCTTAGCCGACGAGGGTAAGGGCATCATCGTGATCTCGAGTGAGCTTCCAGAGCTACTCGGAATTTGCGACCGCATTTACGCGCTTGCAGAAGGCGCAATCACCGGGGAAGTTAGCAAAGAGAATGCAACCCCTGAACTACTTATGAAGTACATGACTGCAGAGAAGGGCAACAAATAATGTCAATCGCAACTCAGGAAAAGAAGGGCCTACTGGCCAACGTTCGTGGGCGTCTTGAAGGCGTGAACCTGCGTCAGAACGGTATCTTCTTGGCTTTGATCGCCTTGATTCTGTTCTTCGCGGCTACCACTCCAAATGCCGCATCGCTAACTCC
>WLGA01000019.1 GCA_009703445.1 Actinomycetota bacterium
ATCACCGATTCCGCGCTTTGGCACATTCAAAATACGACGGGTTGCAAGGTCATCAAGCTCGTTGTTGACCGCTACCAGGTAGCCGAAGGCATCCTTGATTTCAGCGCGCTCGTAGAACTTGGTGCCGCCGACGACTCGATAAGGCAGCGCGGCACGGATGAAAATTTCTTCCAGGGCACGAGTCTGAGAGTTGGTGCGATACATGACCGCGATGTCTCGATAGTTCATGCCATCGTTGTGCAGTTTGTTGATCTCGTCGGCAATGAACTGAGCCTCGTCGTGCGCCGAGTATCCGGTGAAGCCTACGATTGAATCGCCGTTGCCCGAGTCGGTCCAGAGGTTTTTGTTCGGGCGATCGAAGTTATTCGAAATAACCGCGTTGGCGGCCGACAGGATGTTCTGGGTGGAGCGATAGTTCTGCTCAAGAAGAATGGTTTTCGCACCAACGAAGTCTTTTTCAAACTCGCTGATGTTGCGAATGTCTGCGCCACGGAAGGCATAGATTGACTGGTCAGAGTCACCCACCACGGTTAGCGATGCGGTCTGAGCCAACTCGCGAACCAAGGCGTACTGCGCGTGGTTGGTGTCTTGATACTCATCAACCAGGATGTGCTTGAACTTGTGCTGGTATTGCGCGAGCACCTCAGGGAAAGCGCGGAACAGGTGCACGGTTTCGCCGATTAGGTCATCGAAGTCGAATGCGTTGTTGCGGCGGAGTTCGCCCTGGTAGCGAGAGAAAATCTCTGCAATCATGCGCGCGACCGGGTCGTTTTGATCGCTGTTGCGAGCAAAGGTCTCGGCGTCGGCCAGCTCATTCTTGGCATTCGAAATCGCGGCTGCGACTCCGGCCGGGGTGAGCTTGTGAATGTCGGCACCCATGTCTTTGATCAGACGCTTGAGAATCGCGCGACTGTCACCCGAGTCATAGATGGTGAAGTTTGAGTTGTGCCCGAGGCGTTCACTCTCGCGGCGCAAAATCGCAACGCAAGCAGAGTGGAAGGTCTTGATCCACATGCCATCCGCGCTCTCACCGAGCAGGTGTCGAACGCGCTCACGCATTTCGGCAGCGGCTTTGTTGGTGAACGTGATGGCCAAAATCTGAGAAGGCCAGGCTTCTTTCTTGGCAAGTAGGTGCGCGATGCGGTGAGTCAGCACTCGAGTCTTGCCCGAGCCCGCTCCGGCGACGATAAGTAATGCCTTGCCGCGGTATTCGACGGCCGCCCGCTGCTGAGGGTTTAGCCCGTCAACAAGCGCGTCGGCGTTGGCCCCGCCAACATTCGGGAGGTGAGCAAAAAGGTCTAGTTCTGACATAACCAAGTAATCCTAGGTCAGGCCTAAGACATGTCGCGGACGCATGCCGCGAGCAGGTCAGGTTGGTCGGCAAAGATGCCGTCGGCGCCGCTCAAAATGAACTTCGCGTAGTACTCCTCGATGGTGTTTTCGGCATCCTCGGCGCGAGCTGTCCAGAGGAACACTTTCAAGCCGCGAGCGTGTGCCAACTCAATGAGGTCGCTACCCCAAACCAATTCAGCGTTGAAGCTGATGCCGTCGAAAACCTCTGCCGCTGATGCGTTCAAAGCCGGGTCGCTCCAGGTGTCGACCAGATAGACATAGTCGCCGACTGGGCCGCAAACACGTTGCAGCTGTTCTAGCGTCTTGTATTCGAATGCCTCGATGGTGAGCGTGATGCCCCGGTCTCGCCAATCGCTTTCGGCCAATTTGCGAGCCAGGATGGCGGCAACGGGATAACCCTTGCCCGCAAAATAAGCACCGTGCTTGATTTCTAGGATGAGGTGTCGGCCGGTTGAAAAATCAGCGGCGAGCAACTCATCCAGGCTTGCGAGTTCAAACTTGCCATCAAACTTGGCGCTACCCGGGCGCAGCTCAGGCAGACGCTCGGTGGCCCGAAGGGTCTTTAGTTGGGCAAGGGTGAAGTCTTCGCAGAACCAGTCTTCGCGCTCCTGCTGCCAACCAACGGTTCCCATGCGCTTCAGGTGCGCGAACTCCGTGCGAGAAGCAACATCCGTGGTGGTCGACAGATAGTTGTCGTGACGAATGATTAGGTCGCCGTCGAGGGTCGGAACTAGGTCGCACTCAATCGCGTCAGCGCCGAGCTCGAAGGCAAGGGCAAAGGCCTCGAGAGTGTTTTCAGGTCGATAACCCGAAGCCCCCCGATGGCCAAATACCGCTATTCCCATTCGATGGTGCCAGGTGGCTTCGAGGTGACATCGAGCACGACGCGGTTTACGCCTTCGACCTCGTTGGTGATGCGGTTCGAGATCTTTGCCAGCACGTCGTAAGGCACACGGGTCCAGTCGGCGGTCATTGCATCCTCGGATGAAACCGGGCGCAACACAATCGGGTGGCCATAGGTGCGGCCATCGCCCTGGACTCCAACCGAGCGAACGTCGGCGAGGAGAACAACTGGGCACTGCCAGATTTCTGCGTCGAGACCTGCGGCAGTTAGCTCGGCACGAACAATCGCGTCGGCCTTGCGAAGCAGGTCTAGGCGCTCCTTGGTGATTTCACCAACGATGCGGATTCCGAGACCTGGGCCAGGGAAAGGCTGTCGCTGAACAATCTCGGCTGGCAACCCGAGCTCGGCACCGATCGCGCGGACTTCATCCTTGAACAAAGTGCGAAGTGGCTCGACGAGTTCGAACTCGATGTCGTCAGGCAGACCACCTACGTTGTGGTGGCTCTTGATGCCGGCGGTTGCGCCACCACCCGATTCGACTACGTCTGGGTAGAGGGTTCCCTGAACCAAGAACTTGATTGGGCGGTTGTCGGCCTTCGACTCTTCGTAGAGTGCAGCCTGAGCTTCTTCGAAGGTGCGAATGAACTCGCGACCAATGATCTTGCGCTTGGTCTCTGGGTCGCTCACACCGGCTAGGGCGTTCAAGAACTTCTCTTCAACGTTCACGGTGACCAGGCGAATGCCGGTGGCGGCAACGTAGTCGCGCTCAACCTGCTCGGCTTCATCCTGGCGAAGCAAACCGTGGTTCACGAAAACACAAACCAGCTGGTCGCCGACGGCCTTGTGAACGAGCGCTGCCGCAACTGCAGAGTCAACGCCACCAGAAAGACCACAGATAACGCGAGCGTCTCCGACCTGGGCGCGAATCTTCTCGACCTGCTCGGCAATAACGTTGCCCGAGTTCCAGTCGGCTGGGATACCTGCGGCGTTGTGCAGGAAGTTGGTGAGCACGTTCTGGCCGAACTCTGAGTGCTTTACCTCTGGGTGCCACTGCACGCCATAGATCTTCTTCTCGTGGTTGGCGAATGCGGCTACCGGGGTGATCTCGGTGGTCGCAAGAACTTCAAAACCGGCCGGAGCCTTGGTTACCTGGTCACCGTGGCTCATCCAGCAAATCTGGGATGCCGGCTGGCCTTCGAGAATCTCGCCGCCTGCCTTTACGGTTAGTGCGGTTGCGCCATACTCGCGGATGCCGGTTGGCTCAACGGTTCCACCCAGCGCGTTGGCCAGGGTCTGGAAACCGTAGCAGATGCCCAGAACTGGAACACCCAGTTCAAGGATGGCCGGGTCAAGCTGCGGTGAACCCGCGTCGTAAACCGAAGATGGCCCACCCGAAAGGATGATCGCCAACGGGTTCTTGGCGGCAACCTCGGCAGCGGTCACGTTGTGGTGCACGATCTCTGAGTAGACCGAAGCCTCGCGAACGCGACGAGCGATTAGCTGCGCATACTGGGCACCGAAGTCAACGACTAGAACCGGACGGGCGTTGGTTGATTGGGTCATTAGACAACCTTCTTTAGTTCTGCTTCGGCGACCTTGGTGTAGTGGCGCTCGGTGAAGAATGAAAGCAACGGGATGATGCCGCCGAGGGCAATCAAGAGGAAGCGGAAGAAGCTCCAACGCATCAGAGTCCAGAGACGGAAGTCGCCGAATAGGTAGGCGACGTATAGCCAGCCGTGAACGATGAGCGAAATAACGGTGATGTCGATGCCCGAGGTCGGGAAGCCGATCTTTTCACCGCTCGAGTCAACGGAGTAGTAGGCCAACTGAAGGAACGCGTTAGGGCCACCGAGCCACAGGTCGGCCTGAATGCTCAGGCGGATTCCCCACAGGATCATGATGAGAATCAAGAAGATTCCGGTGATGTATGAGGTGACTTTGAAATACTTCAAGACGCCGCGAATTGTGGACACCTGGTCGTTTTTTGGGGTCGAAGTCATTGGTCTAGTTTACCTTTTGTCGCCATCGGCTTCGGCGGCTAGACGAATCTGCTCATCGCGAACCAAACGCCACCAGAGGAACACCGCGAACCCGGCAAAGAGCATCCACTCCAAGAAGTAGAACGCACTGAGCCAATTGATTCGCTCGGCATCGCGATAGGTGACTTGGATGGGTTTCAGGTCGCTGTCGCTAACCATTACCGACTCTGCGGCGACTGCCAAATATTCCGCAGAGGATTTGATTGGAGCTTCTGGCGAATAAATGTTGATGAGTTGGCCAAGCGCGACCGATTTCAACAAGTATGGCTTTGCCGCGTCTCTAGGTTGCGGGCCTTCGGTTGGCAACGGATAACCGGCCACATCGAGAAACGCCTCTGCTTGGACCATCTCCATGAGTCCGCTGCGCAGGCGCTCTGCCGTGGCGAGCTTTTCTACCCAGCCAAGGGCCAAGGTGGTGCTGACTTGCTTTTCATCCGTGGCGTTCGCGAGCAGCCAGTAGCCGGTGGTGCCATTCTGCACGCGACCTTCGATGATGAAGGTGTTCTTGGTGTCGAGGAAAAGCTGCTTGTGCACCAATGCGAGCGAAGAGCTGCTGGTGTTGGTCTTCGGGTCATCCTTGGTGAATGTGCGGTCTAGTTGCCACTGACCGAGTGCAGCGAAAATCGCGGCGACCAGGAGCGCCAACAACAAAGCCCCGATCCACTTCGGCTGGGTGGCCAGCTTGAAGAAGGACGGGGCCTTGTTTGACATTTATTTAGGACTGACTAGGCGTGGTACGGAGCAACAACCACGTCAACGCGCTGGAACTCCTTGACGTCTGAATAGCCGGTGGTGGCCATCGCGCGGCGAAGTGCGCCCATCAGGTTTGTGGTGCCATCGGCCGAAGATGATGGGCCGAGCAGAATTTCTTCTAGGCTGCCCGAAGTGCCGACCTCAACCTTGTGGCCGCGAGGAAGTTCCGCGTGGAATGCCTCTTGGCCCCAGTGAGAACCGTGGCCAGGCGCCTCGGTTGCACGAGCAAGAACAGAACCGAGCATTACAGCGTCTGCGCCACATGAGATTGCCTTGACGATGTCGCCCGAGGTTCCGAGACCACCATCGGCGATCACGTGAACATAGCGGCCGCCAGACTCATCCATGTAGTCGCGGCGAGCGCCGGCAACATCGGCAACCGCGGTCGCCATCGGTGCATGGATGCCGACAACCTTGCGAGTGGTCGAAGCCGCGCCGCCGCCGAAGCCAACCAGAACACCGGCAGCACCGGTGCGCATTAGGTGAAGGGCTGCGGTGTAAGTGGCTGCGCCACCAACGATTACCGGAACGTCTAGCTTGTAGATGAATTCCTTAAGGTTTAGAGGCTCGTGAGTGCGCGAGACGTGCTCTGCCGAAACCGTGGTTCCGCGAATCACGAACAGGTCAACGCCTGCCTTAATTACGGTGTCGCTGAACTCGGCCGCACGCTGAGGTGACAGTGCGCCGGCAACGGTTACGCCAGCGGCGCGAATCTGTGCGATTCGGTCACGGATGAGTTCCGGCTTAATTGGCTCCGAGTAGATCTCCTGCATGCGACGGGTCGCCTGAGCTGGTGACAACTTTGCGATTTCGGCTAGCTGCTGGCTTGGGTCTTCGTAGCGAGTCCAGAGACCCTCTAGGTCTAGAACGCCGAGACCGCCGAGTTTGCCGATCTGAACTGCGGTCTCCGGTGAAACCACAGAGTCCATCGGTGCACCGAGGACCGGAAGTTCGAAGTTGTAGGCGTCAATCTTCCAAGCGGTTGAGACGTCCTGAGGGTCGCGGGTGCGACGGCTTGGAACGATTGCGATGTCGTCGAATGCCCAGGCACGATTGCCGCGCTTGCCGCGACCGATTTCGATTTCACTCATGTGATTTTGTCCCCTAGCCCGCTCTTAGCGAGTTCCGTAGTTTGGAGCCTCGACAGTCATCTGAATGTCGTGTGGGTGGCTTTCCTTTAGACCAGCCGCGGTGATGCGGACGAACTTGCCACGCTTCTGCAGCTCATCGATGTTCTCGGCACCTACGTAACCCATCGAGGCGCGAAGACCACCGATTAGTTGGTGGGTGACAGACGCGACTGAACCGCGGTAAGCGACTCGGCCTTCGATGCCCTCAGGCACAAGCTTGTCTTCGCGAAGGACGTCATCCTGGAAGTAGCGGTCCTTTGAGTAGCTCTTCGCCTGGCCGCGTGACTGCATGGCACCAAGTGACCCCATGCCGCGGTAGGTCTTGTACTGCTTGCCGCCGACGAAAGTGATGTCGCCAGGCGCCTCATCGGTTCCGGCAAGAAGCGAGCCAAGCATTACTGCGTTTGCCCCGGCAACCAAGGCCTTTGCGATGTCACCCGAATACTGCAGGCCACCATCGGCGATGATCGGCACACCGGCAGGCTTGCCGGCAAGTGAAGCTTCGTAAACTGCGGTGACCTGAGGCACACCAACACCGGCAACCACGCGAGTGGTGCAGATTGAACCCGGGCCAACACCGACCTTGACTGCGTCAGCGCCTGCATCGATAAGAGCCTGAGCTCCGGCTCGAGTTGCCACGTTGCCACCCATGATGTCGACGTGCTTGGCAAAAGGCTCGGCCTTTAGCTTGGCAATCATGTCTAGAACCGCGCGGTTGTGACCGTGAGCAGTGTCGACAATAAGAAGGTCTACGCCAGACTCAACGAGAGCCATCGAACGCTCCCAGGCATCCTGGCCGACACCGACTGCAGCGGCAACCAAAAGACGGCCGTTTGCATCCTTGGATGCCAGTGGGTACTTCTCAGACTTGTCGAAGTCCTTCACGGTGATTAGACCCTTGAGCTTGTTGTTGCCATCGATCAATGGCAACTTCTCAATGCGGTGCTGAGCAAAGATTGCGATCGCGTCATCCGGGTTGATTCCGTATGGAGCGGTAATAAGAGGCATCGGGGTCATGACATCTTTGACCAGAGTGGTGGTGCGCTGAACATCGAGCACGAAACGCATGTCGCGGTTGGTAACGATGCCGAGCAGGCGACCATCCTCGTCGACAACTGGAAGGCCTGAAACACGGTAGCGACCGCAAAGCTCATCAACCTCTTGGATGGTGGCAAGCGGGGTGGTGGTTACCGGGTGAGTAATCATGCCGGCTTCTGAACGCTTGACTAGGTCTACTTCGCTGGCCTGAGCGTCGAGAGAAAGGTTGCGGTGTAGCACACCGATACCTCCCTGGCGAGCCATGGCGATAGCCATACGGGCCTCGGTAACGGTGTCCATTGCAGATGAAAGCAGGGGAACATTGATCTCGATGCGCTTTGTGATTTTGGTTCTGGTGTTCACACCGGAAGGCATGATGTCTGATTCGCCTGGAAGCAGGAGGACATCGTCATAGGTAAGGCCAACAAAGCCGAATGGATCGTGTTCAGTCATTTTGTAATTCTACCCTTGAAATCAGACCGAAACAGAAGCCCGTTAGTCTGATTACAAAGCGGTAAAAAATCGAACTTTTGATGAATCAACAGTTAAAACTGGAGTAATCTCGTCTATCGATACTGCAAAGGCGCGATGTGCGCGCCGTGCCATAAAACGGAGGTTGGTTTGAGCCAGCTAAACATCAGAATGGGTCGCAAAGCCGGGGTCTTCCTGGGTCTTGTTGCGATGCTGTTCTCCCTTCTTTTCGCGGGAGCTCCGGCACATGCCGCTGACGACCCATCGACCTACCCTTACTCGATTGCGGGAACCATCCTCAACGACGACAAGGAAGTCCCGGATGTGAAGATCACCGCGACCCTTGATGACTTCACCACCTCGGTGGTCACCAACGAATGGGGCGAGTGGGAAATCCGAGTTCCAAAGCAGGGTATCTACAAGGTCGAACTCGACGTGACCACTTTGCCGGCTGGCGTGACCATGACCGATAAGGGCGGCGAGGTTAGCGAAGCAGACCTCACCCAGACGGACTTTGCCGCTGTGCTCTTCTCGCTCGGTAAGTCAACCGTGCAAGCTCAGAGCTTCAGCGACCAGCTATTGGTTCGCGTTTGGTCGGGCTTGAACTTCGGTTTGCTGCTGGCAATCGCTGCAATCGGCATCTCACTGATCTTCGGCACCACCGGCCTAAACAACTTCGCCCACGGTGAAATGGTCACCCTCGGCGCGCTGTTCATGTGGGTCTTCTACCAGGGCCTCGGCCAGAACATCATCGTGTCTGCACTTGGCGCTGTCGCAGTTGTTGCAGCCTTCGGTTGGGCCCAGGATGCGGGTCTCTGGAAGCCATTGCGCAAGCGTCGCATGGGCTTGAACCAGATGATGATCGTTTCGATTGGTTTCTCAATCGTTGCCCGCTACGTCTTGCTCCTGGTCTTCGGTGGTGACACCAAGGACATCGGCGGTGGCGGAAACATCGTTCAGCTAGGTCCGATTTACACCAGCGACATCGCTCTTGTGAGTCTCGTTATCTGCGTGATCATCCTTGCCGGTGTCGCACTATTCCTAACCCGCACTCGCATCGGTAAGGCGACTCGCGCAGTTAGCGACAACCCATCACTTGCTGCAGCGACCGGAATTGACGTTGAGCGCATCGTTCGCATCGTTTGGATTGTTGCCTCTGCACTGACCGGTCTGGCTGGTGTTCTTTACGGTCTTCAGTTCCAGGCAAACTGGCTCACCGGCTTCGACATCCTGTTGCTCTTGTTCGCGGCTGTGACCCTTGGTGGTCTCGGAACCGCTCTAGGCGCAACCGTAGGTGCACTCATCATTGGAATGGTTGTCGAGGTTTCTTCGATGTTCATTCCGAATGAGCTCAAGTATGCAGCCGCTCTGGTTGTTCTAATCGTGATTTTGATCGTGCGCCCACAGGGTGTCCTCGGCAAAAAGCAAAGAATCGGCTAAGGAGTAGACGATGGATTGGCTAAATATTCTCAACCTCACCGGCGGTGAGTTGATTGGCGCCTACACAGCCGCTTACGTGCTTTGTGCTCTTGGTCTAGCGATGCACTTCGGTTTCACCGGATTGCTGAACTTCGGTCAGGCGGCATTTGCTGCACTGGGAGCTTACGGTTACGCAATCGCGACTCTTAGCTTCGGCTGGAACATGTGGGGTTCGGTTGCCTTCGGTTTGCTCTGTTCTGCCGCCTTTGCGGTAGTTCTTGGTATTCCTACTCTGCGCCTTCGCGCTGACTACCTAGCAATCGTGACCATCGCGGCCGCACAGGCATTGCGCTTTGCATTCGCAACCTCGGCATACGACGAGGTCACCGGTGGTGCAAACGGTCTAAGCCAGTTTGGTGAGGACTTCTATAACTACAACCCGATCCCAGAGGGTCGCTACCCACTAGGTGCACTCGAGTTCTCTGAAAAGGAACTTTGGATTCGCATCGTCGGTTGGTCTTTGGTTGCCATCGCTGCGCTTGTAATGTTGCTTCTAACTCGTAGCCCATGGGGTCGCGTGCTCAAGGGCATCCGTGAAGACGAAGATGCTGCTCGTGCACTTGGTAAGAACGTATTCGCATACAAGATTCAGTCACTGGTCATCGGTGGTTCGATCGCGAGCCTCGGTGGCATGGTGTTCGTAATGTCTTCACAGACAAACCAGCCTCAGACCTGGGGAACCAACTTCACCTTCATGATTTGGACCATCTTGTTGCTTGGTGGCGCTGCCACCATCCTCGGCCCAGTCGTCGGTGGCATGACCTTCTTCGCACTTCTGATGTTCACCCAGAGCATCATGGAGGGCCTAGTGACCATGGGTTGGTTGCCTTTCCTAGACATCGCTCAGGTAGGACAGATTCGATTCTTGCTCGTGGGCCTAGTTCTGATGTTGCTCGTGATCTTCCGCCCACAGGGCATCTTCGGAAACAAGAAGGAGTTGCAGTTCAATGGCTAATCAGATTTCTGTTGGCGAACCAGCACCAGGTTGCAAGAAGGTCGATCCGATCCTCGTTGCCTCAAACGTGACCCGCCAGTTCGGTGGTCTAACCGCCGTAAACGTCGAGCACCTCGAGATTCCTCGTGGCCAGATCACCGCACTCATCGGCCCTAACGGTGCCGGCAAGACCACAATGTTCAACCTCTTGACCGGCTTTGACAAGCCAAACACGGGTGAATGGGACTTCGACGGTCACAAGCTCGCTGGTGTTGCTTCATACAAGGTTGCACGTCTTGGAATGATTCGTACCTTCCAGTTGACCAAGGCTTTGAGCCTTCTGACCGTTCTTGACAACATGCGTCTCGGCGACCAGAAGAACCCAGGCGAGGGCTTCCTAGCTTCGTTCCTGCGCCCATCGTGGAAGCGTCACGAGGCAAAGATCACCGCCAAGGCCGACGAGCTCCTCAAGCGATTCAAGCTAGACGCAAAGCGCGAAGACTACGCGGCTGCCCTTTCTGGCGGTCAGCGCAAGCTTCTCGAGATGGCTCGCGCACTCATGAGCGACCCTAAGTTGGTCATGCTTGACGAGCCAATGGCCGGCGTTAACCCAGCCTTGACTCAGAGCCTGCTTGAACACATCAAGGGCTTGAAGGAGAGCGGCACCACCGTGCTATTCGTTGAACACGACATGCACATGGTTCGCCACATCTCTGACTGGGTAATCGTTATGGCCGAAGGCAAGGTTGTGGCTGAAGGCCCACCTGCCGAGGTTATGAAGAACCCAGCGGTTATCGATGCTTACCTGGGCGCTCACGCAAACAGCGACCTTGGCGATGTCACCATTGGTGATGCAAAGGAAGGCAACTAATGTCTCAAACTCCAGTTGTATACGCCGAAAACCTAGTTGCGGGCTACCTGCCAGGAATCAACATTTTGAACGACTGTTCATTGGTTGCCAACCAGGGTGAGCTAATCGGAATTATCGGCCCGAACGGTGCTGGCAAGTCGACCCTATTGAAGTCAATCTTCGGCCAGGTCAACGTTCGCGCTGGCAAGGTTTGGTTGAATGGCGAAGACATCACCAACCTGAAGGCCAACAAGTTGGTTTCAAAGGGTGTTGCATTCGTGCCTCAGACCAACAACGTGTTCCCGAGCCTAACCATCGAAGAGAACCTACAGATGGGTGTCTTCCAGACCCCTAAGCGCTTCGATGAGCGCTTCGAGTTTGTGACCAACATCTTCCCTGACCTAGGCAAGCGTCGCGCTCAGAAGGCCGGCTCATTGTCTGGTGGTGAGCGTCAGATGGTGGCCATGGGTCGCGCACTGATGATTGACCCTTCGGTCTTGCTGCTTGACGAGCCTTCAGCTGGTCTGTCACCGGTTCGCCAGGATGAGGCGTTCCTACGTGTCAAGGAAGTCAACAAGGCTGGCGTGACCGTGATCATGGTGGAACAGAACGCACGTCGTTGCCTCCAGATTTGTGACCGCGCATACGTTCTTGACCAGGGCAAGGATGCACACACCGGAACCGGTCGTGAGCTTCTAAATGACCCGAAGATGGTCGAGTTGTACTTGGGAAACCTAGCCGAGCTATAAGCCCGCCTAGAGCACCTGAAACCCCCGTAGCGAGAGCTGCGGGGGCTTTCTTTATCTCGAAACGGCAACTTGAGATTGAGCCAGGCAGCACCCCACCCCCGGATGGTTATCGGGCACTCGTCTTGGTTAAAGCAAAACCCCCGATCCGTGAGGACCGGGGGTTTTGTCTCGCTAGCGGTTGCTAGCCAGAGGATTACTTAACAGTGTTACCTGCAACAACCTTTAGAAGGTTCTCTGCGTAGGTACCTGCGGTGCCGTAACGGTAGATACCGATGAATGCACCGGTAGGGTCACCGTTCTTGTCGAACTCAACTGGGCCAGACTGACCGTCGAAGTTGACCTTCTTGCCAGCCTTGATAGCCTTCAGGCCAGCTGCGAAGTTGGTCACCTTGACCTTGCCAGTGCCTGCAAGTGAGACGTTGGTGATCTGTGACTTGACAGCGGTTCCGGTTGCTGAACCAGCAGCCTGAGCTGCAAGTGCTGCAAGGATAACTGCGTCATAGGTCTCAGCACCGTATGCAAGCTCGGTTAGTTCCTTCTTGGTAACAGCCTTGTACTTAGCCTTTAGCTTTGCAGCGAATGACTTGTCGGTTGCCTTGCCAGGAAGTGAACCCTTTGCACCGTTTAGGTACTCAGCGAATGATTCCTTGCTGTAGTCAGCTAGGTTACCGTCAACTAGGTAAAGGTTCTTTGCGTCAAACGCCTTTGCCTTCAGAGCTGGGATAGCCTTCTTAGCCTCGTCGTATGAAACTAGAAGAATCGCGTCTGGCTTTGCAGCAAGAGCCTTGTCTACGATCGATGCGAAGTTGGTCTCGTTCTCAGGGAATGCATAGGTAGTAACCGATGCCTTGCCCTTGGTTAGAACGCCCTGGGCTACGTCTGAAAGACCCTTACCGTATGAGCTGTCCTGGTAAACGATTGCAACGTTCTTGCTGCCGTCCTGAAGGATCTGGTTTGCAATGATCTTGCCCTGAAGTAGGTCAGATGGAGCGGTACGGAAGTAGAAACCGCCGTCCTTCCAGTTGGTTAGGTCAGGTGCGGTGTTTGACATTGAGATCTGGGTGATCTTTGCGCC
>WLGA01000002.1 GCA_009703445.1 Actinomycetota bacterium
AAGCCGGGTAGGAACGCAAACATGGTTGAAGTTTATCGATTGTTGATTTTGTCTGAGGTGGGTCGTAATCTATTTATGTGCAGGGCTCGGGTCCTGCAAAGTGAACTCGGTAGCCTTCCGGACGGTCGGCGGACCGAGTTTCGCGTTTAAGCGCTGATGTCAACTTCCGCGTCAATGAGGGAGTGAATCCTTTTGCGCCATTCTCCGCCGCGAGAATCGCACCAAGCCAAAGCATCTGCGATCCAGAGAATAGGTTCCTCGTGCCGGCTCAAATGCTGAAATCCGATTGGTGCGTTTTTGTCGACTTTCCGAAGCTCGCTCTTCAACCACTGTTCGTCTTTGGTGATTACCGACTCGTCTCGATCGAATACGAGCGAGTGGCATTCCATCGAAGCGGCAAGATGGACCAGGGCTCGAACGCAATCTTCACGAGCCTCCAACTTGTTCTTGCGTGTGCTGATTACCTTCACAGCAACGATTCCAAGTTCTGAATATTCTTGGATGAGTTTCTTGCGTCTACCGTCCCCCTCGTTGACGAAGTGAATGCTTCTTTGCCCGGGCATCTTTAGGGCCGAAACGCGTTTTCTTAGACGCGGCGCATCGCCGTCCTGCACCAAAACGCCAATAAACAGATAGTTTTTGGCTTTGGATTCATCTAAGTAAAGGGTGGCCACGATAGCAATTTATCGCCCACCTCAGACAACTATTCGCTCGGCGGCGCAGACCTTGGCCAAAGGCAAATTGCCAGCGACAAAGCGCCGAACAGGGCCGACAGAATGCCACCCTCGGCGATGTTGATCCAGACATACAAGCCAAAGGCGATCGAGCCGAGTGCCAACACAATCGCAAACGCCCGGTTGCCCTTGCTATAGCGGGTGAGCACGCTGAGCAACAGCGAACCAATGCTCAATCCCGTGAAACTCATCACGGTGAACAGACCCAAATATTCGTCTAGCATCGGCATGATTACTTCTTCGAAGCCGGGTGATCCATACGCATGTATACCCCGCCCTTCCTGAGTTCATCAATCATCTGGTTGAGTCGCTTCGCACGGATGTCTGGTCGCACGGCCCGATCAATCCAGGCAACATAATCGTTGCGCTGGTATGGCGGGCGGTGATCATAATCGGCCCGAACAGCGTTCTCTTCGAGTGCCAACTTCACATCGGCAGGCATTTCATAGAGCTTGCGACGAAGGTTGCCCTTCTTGTCACGCGGCTCTCGACTGCTCATGCCTAAAGCCTAAGCGGATTACTTGGTGAAGTAGCCGGTGTCGCCAACGAGAACGGTGTTGTTTGCCGGAGCCGGAGCCTCGGCGGCCTTCACGATCTCGGCAGCGAACTCTTCAACGTTGTATAGCTTGCCAACGGCTTCCTTACGCGCGTCAATCGCACCTGGGTTTAGTCGGTCGAGCAGGGTCGCGGTCACGGTGCCCTCGATCATGTCGCCAGACACAACCACAAACTCGATGCCTTTAGCGGTTAGCGCTGGGATCATGTCGCGAAGCGCATCCTCGCCGGCTCGCTTCGACAGCGCCACCGGAACATACTCGGGCATGGTCTCAACTTCACGGATGAAGTGTGCCTGGTGGCTGGTCACGAAAACAATCTTTGAGCCTTCGCCAAGCAGCGGAAGCAGGGTGTTGACCAGGTTGACCTGAGCGTCGCGGTTGAGCTTCATTGCATAGTCTTCGCCCTTACCGGCTTCCATGCCGCCAGAAGCGTTGAGAACTAGAAGGTCTAGGTTGCCGAACTGATCCTTGAGGGTCGCCGCCAGGGCGTCGATGCTCGAGTAGTCGGTTAGGTCGGCGCCAACCACAATCGCCTTGCCGCCAGCTTCGATGATGCCGTTGGCAACCTTCTCGGCGCGAACCACCTTGTCGCGGTAGTTGATGGCAACGGTTGCACCCTTTGCCGCCAGCATGGCAGCTACCTGAGCGCCGATGCCGCGAGATGAACCAGAAACGAAAGCGTGCTTACCTGCGAAAGTGTTAGTCATGCCTCAAGTTTAGTTTTATTCGGCCTTGGGGACGATGGTTTTGAGACCTCGCAGCGGCGAAGCAAAGATGAACCAGGATGAGAGCAACGCACCGACAGCGGCAACAAAAACTACTGGGACCATTCCAAACCACGTCGCGAAGGCTCCGGCTAGCAGCGCACTGATCGGCATGACACCCCAGACGAAGAATCGAATCGATGCGTTCATGCGACCGAGTAGGTGCTCCGGGCATAGGGCCTGGCGAGCACTTACCTGAGTGATGTTGTAAACCAAACCGGTGAATGCAATCACCGACTCAGACAAGATGACGATCGGTAGAGCGCTGGCATCGCCAATCATCGCGGCAATCGGGAATCCGAAGACCGCAACAGCGCTAAGCACGAGAGCTGCAATTACCGTGTTTCCTTGACCAATCCATTCGCCAATTTTTGCCGCCGATAACGCTCCTGCGAGACCTGCGCCTGCGGCAGCCGTGAACACCAAGCCATAGAGTGCTGGCGAGACATCCATGTTTCTTAGCACCAGAATCGGCACCAACGTGTGCACACCAGAGGTGAAGAAGTTGAAGGTCGCGGTCGACGCTGTGATTCGGCCGATAATTGGGTGCTTAGTTACGAACTTCACGCCCTCGGTGATCTCATCACGCAGCTTGCCGCGATCCTGCTTGGCAATGGCCGACTCATCCATCTTGATTCGACTGACCGAAACCAGGCTCACCAAGAACGAAATAGCATCGGCCAGCATCAAAATCGGTGCTTTCACGATGGTGAGCAAGAACCCGATAACCGCAGGGCCAACCAGCATGGATGTCTGCTTCGTCGTTTCTAACGCCGAGTTTGCCTTGGCCATCTGCTCTTTAGGCAGCATGATCGGCAGCACGCTTTGATAGGCGACATCGAAAAACACGTTTGCGGCGCTGATTACGGCGGCTCCCACGATGATAAAAGTCATGTTCAAGATGCCGGCCCACCAGGCCAACGGAACTGAGAGCACAACGAGCATGCGCACCACGTCGGCAAGAATCATCACGCGACGCTTCATCCAGCGATCGACCCACGCACCAGCCGGTAAGCCAATCAGCAAGAACATACTCATGCCGGCGGCGTTCATCATTCCGATCTGCCACTCGGAGGCCTGCAACATGGTTACGGCCAACACCGGCAGAGCTAGACCGCTCATCTGGTCGCCGATTGCGCTGACCGTTTGACCGGCCCATAAGTATTGGAAGTTACGGTTGCGCAGGACCGACGAAGTTTTTTCCGATGACATGCTGTCAGCCTAGTTACTTCACATCCCAGACTGCGGAGAGGAAACTCGGGTTAAAGAAAAACACCTCCCATTTCTGAGAGGTGTTTTCTTGCTGTGGAGACTAGGGGGGTCGAACCCCTGACCCCCTGCTTGCAAAGCAGGTGCTCTACCAACTGAGCTAAGTCCCCGGATTGTGAATCTGGGTGGTGCCTTTGTTACTTCGGTTCAGAACCTTCTTTTGGTGAAGAAGCTTCCTGGTGGGCCTAGGAGGACTTGAACCTCCGACCTCTTCATTATCAGTGAAGCGCTCTAACCACCTGAGCTATAGGCCCGTAGAACCTTTTCGACTTTACACGAAATATTTCTACAGTGCAAAATCTCGTATTAGTTGTTGGTGAAACCAACCGAGATTCCGCCGGTAATACGGCCGATAACGTTGAAGATCAGCGCACAAACACCGGTCAACAGGGTGCCAAGCACGATGTTGAAGAAAGCCAAGGTGGTGGCGAATGACAAAACACGAGGCAGGCTCAACTGAGCGCCGATGTCTGAACCTGAGCCACCGATAACCGAGTTAACCAGGCTGTTCAGCGAACCGAACAGGCCGGTCTGGCTCACAACTGCCCAGAGCAAGGTGAAACCGATGATGGTTGCGATGCCCATGGCGATGGTTACCAATAGGGCAACACGAACTGCAGACCAGAAATCAATGTGAACCAGCTTTAGCTTGACCTGCTTCTGCGGGGTCATGTTGCGCTTAACAGCATTGACGGTTGACGCAGCGCCAGCCTTTAATTTGGCTCTCATTCGGTTGCTCCTTCGATGCCCTCTTCACCTTCGGCATCTTCTAGGCCTTCGGCATTGGTTTCAAGATTACGCTCAGTGTTCTTGGCAAGTCCAATGATGTTGTCATCCTCGTCGAATCGAGCGAAGACAACACCCATGGTGTCGCGACCCTTGGCTGGAACTTCGCTAACTGCCGAGCGAACCACCTTGCCCGAGGCTAGAACTACAAGAACTTCGTCTTCTTCGGTGACGATCTGGGCACCAACTAGATCGCCACGCTTTTCTTCAAGCTTGGCAACCTTGATTCCTAGACCACCGCGGTTTTGTGGGCGGTACTGGTCAACCGAGGTGCGCTTTGCGTATCCACCTTCGGTGACCACGAAGACGAAGGTTTCGTCTGCGTCGTTGATGACCGATGCTGAAAGCAGGTGATCGCCGCTGCGGAAGTGCATACCGATGTTTCCAGAGGTGTCACGACCCATCGGGCGAAGGCTCTCGTCGCTTGCCGAGAAGCGGATTGACATTCCCTTGTGCGAAACAAGAAGAAGGTCGTCAGATTCGTTGGCCAAAAGCGCCGAAACCAGTTCGTCGCCTTCGCGAAGCTTGATCGCGATGATTCCACCGGTGCGAGCGGTGTCATATGCGTCCAGTGCGGTCTTCTTAACCAAGCCCTCGCGGGTGGCGAGCACTAGGTAAGGAGCCTGCTTGTAATCCTTGAGGTCAAGAACCTGGGCGACCTGCTCATCTGGCTGAAGGGCAAGCAAGTTGGCAACGTGCTGGCCCTTGGTGTCGCGGCCGGCCTCTAGAACTTCATAGGCCTTGGTGCGATAGACGCGACCCTTGTTGGTGAAGAACAGCAACCAGTGGTGAGTGGTGGTAACGAAGAAGTGTTCAACCACGTCGTCTGCACGCAGGTTGGCACCCTTCACGCCCTTGCCTCCGCGGTGCTGCTGGCGATAGTTGTCGCTCTTGGTGCGCTTGATGTAGCCACCGCGGGTGAGCGAGATAACCATCTCTTCTTCAGGGATGAGGTCTTCAACCGAAACGTCGCCATCGAAGCCAGCGATGATGGTGCTGCGACGGTCATCGCCGTGCTTGTTTACAACCTCGTCGAGCTCTTCGCTGATGATGCTGCGCTGACGAACTGGGTCGGCAATGATGGCCTTGAAGTCAAGGATCTGAGCCTCGAGTTCGGCCGCCTCGTCAATGATCTTCTGACGTTCTAGGGCAGCAAGCTGACGCAGCTGCATGTTTAGAATCGCGCGAGCCTGTAGTTCGTCGATCGAGAGCAAGCCCATTAGGCCATCGCGGGCCTCGTCGACATTTGCGCTCTTGCGAATCAATGCGATTACGGCGTCGAGTGCATCGAGTGCCTTTAGGTAACCGCGCAGAATGTGGGCGCGCTCTTCGGCCTTCTTTAGGCGGAACTGAGTGCGGCGAACAATTACCTCAACCTGGTGAGCAACCCAGTTGGTGATGAACCCGTCCAGGCTTAGGGTGCGTGGCACACCGTCAACCAGAGCCAACATGTTGGCGCTGAAGTTCTCCTGAAGCGGGGTCAGCTTGTAGAGGTTGTTCAGAACGACGCGGGCAACCGCATCCTTCTTCAAAACAACGACCAGGCGCTGACCGGTTCGACCAGAGGTCTCGTCACGGATGTCGGCGATGCCTGAAAGGCGGCCTTCCTTGACCAAACCGGCGATCTTCTCGGCCAAGTTGTCAGGGTTTACCTGGTATGGCAGCTCGGTGACAACCAGGCAGGTGCGACCCTGGAGTTCTTCGACGTTGATGATCGCGCGCATGGTGATTGAACCGCGACCGGTGCGATAAGCCTCTTCGATGCCCTTGCGACCAAGGATGTGTGCACCGGTAGGGAAGTCTGGGCCCTTGATGCGCTCAATAAGCGCCTCGAGAAGCTCCTCGTTGGTTGCCTCTGGGTTCTTTAGGTACCACTGAGCACCCTCGGCAACCTCACGAAGGTTGTGAGGTGGGATGTTAGTGGCCATACCGACCGCAATACCAATCGAACCGTTGATTAGCAGGTTCGGGATACGGCTCGGCAGAACGGTTGGTTCCTGGGTGCGGCCGTCATAGTTGTCCTGGAAGTCGACGGTGTCTTCGTCGATGTCGCGAACCATTTCCATTGCCAACTGTGCCATGCGGCACTCGGTGTAACGAGGGGCAGCGGCTGGGTCGTTACCCGGTGAACCGAAGTTTCCCTGACCAGAGATCAACGGGTAGCGAAGATTCCAGTCCTGGGTCAGGCGAACCATGGTGTCGTAAATGGCGCTGTCACCGTGTGGGTGGAACTGGCCCATTACGTCACCGACGACGCGGGAACACTTTGAGAACTGCTTGTCTGGGCGGTAGCCACCGTCGAACATTGCATAAATGACGCGGCGGTGAACCGGCTTTAGGCCATCTCGAACGTCTGGAAGGGCGCGGCCCACGATAACGCTCATTGCGTAGTCGAGGTAGCTGCGCTGCATTTCGACCTGAAGGTCGACCTGCTCGATGTTGTCGCGCAGCGCTGGGACGTTGGTAGTTTCGTCAGCCATGATTTCTCTTCTCTAAATCTCTCGTCGGCGGCCTAGATGTCTAGGAAGCGGACATCCTTGGCGTTCTGCTGAATAAAGGTGCGTCGTGCGTCAACGTCTTCACCCATGAGGGTTGAGAAGACTTCGTCGGCGATGGCTGCATCCTCGAGGGTTACCTGAAGCAAGGTGCGCTGGTCTGGGTCCATGGTGGTGTCCCAAAGCTCGTCGTAGTCCATTTCACCAAGACCCTTGTAGCGCTGGATCGAGTTTTCCTTAGGAATACGCTTGCCGGCAGCGGCGCCATCGGCCAAAGCCTTGTCGCGTTCGGCGTCTGAGTAGACATACTGGTGGTCGGCGTTCGACCACTTGATCTTGAACAGTGGCGGCTGCGCTAGGTAGACATAGCCGTGTTCGATCAGTGGGCGCATGTAGCGGAACAACAGGGTCAGAATCAGGGTGCGAATGTGCAGACCGTCAACATCGGCGTCGGCCATCAAAATGCACTTGTGGTAGCGGGCCTTGGTCACGTCGAACTCTTCACCGATTCCGGTGCCGAATGCGGTGATGATTGCCTGAACTTCGGCGTTGCCGAGGGCACGATCTAGGCGTGCCTTCTCAACATTGAGGACCTTTCCACGAAGTGGAAGGATCGCCTGGGTCTCAGGGTTGCGGCCACGAACCGCCGAACCACCCGCCGAGTCACCCTCAACTAGGTAGATTTCTGACAGTGCCGGGTTGCGGCTTGAGCAGTCGCGAAGCTTTCCAGGCATGCCGCCCGACTCGAGCAGACCCTTACGACGGGTTGCCTCACGAGCCTTGCGAGCTGCGTGACGTGCGGTTGCTGCCTGGATGGCCTTGCGGATGATCTCCTTGGCAACGTTTGGGTTGCGACCCAACCAGTCACCAAATTCTTCGTTGACCACGCGCTGAACGAAGGCCTTAACCTCTGTGTTGCCCAGCTTGGTCTTGGTCTGGCCTTCGAACTGTGGTTCGGCTAGCTTGACCGAGATCACACAGGTTAGGCCTTCACGGCAGTCGTCACCCGTGAGGTTTTCGTCCTTCTCTTTGAGCAGGTTCTTCTCACGGGCGTACTTGTTCAAAAGTGTGGTCAGCGCGGCGCGGAAGCCCTCTTCGTGGGTTCCACCCTCGTGAGTGTTGATGGTGTTCGCGTAGGTGTGCACGCTCTCGTTATAGGCGTTGGTCCACTGCATCGCGATTTCGACCGACATGTTCTTCTCTTTGGTCTCAGACTCGAAAGAGATGATTTCTTCGTTGACGATTTCAGACTTCTTCGAAAAGTTCAGGTACTCGACGTAGTCCTTCAGGCCGTTCTCGTAAAAATAGGTGTCGGTGCGGCCGCTGCGCTCATCTTCAAGCGAGATGCGCAGACCCTTGTTCAAGAAGCACATCTGCTGGAAGCGCTGGCGCAGGGTCTCGTAGTCATACTCGACGGTTTCGAAGATGGTTGGGTCAGCCAAAAACTCGGTGGTGGTTCCGGTGTAGTCGGCCGGCTCGCCCTTTGAAACCGGGGCGTCTGGCACACCGATCTGGTAGCTCTGGTTCCAAAGGAAGCCCTCACGAGCAACCTGCACCTTGAGACGGGTCGACAGCGCGTTAACAACCGACGCGCCCACACCGTGAAGACCACCGGAAACGGCATAACCGCCGCCGCCGAACTTTCCACCGGCGTGCAGGATGGTCAGAACCACCTGAAGGGTAGAAACGCCCTCGGTCGGGTGAACAGAAACTGGGATGCCTCGGCCGTTGTCCTTGACGCGAATCCAGCCATCCTTGGTGATGGTCACATTGATGGTGTCGCAGTAGCCGGCGAGGGCTTCGTCGACAGAGTTGTCGACTACTTCATAGACGAGGTGGTGAAGGCCGCGTGGGCCGGTGGAGCCGATGTACATACCAGGGCGCTTGCGCACCGCTTCGAGACCTTCGAGAACCTGGATATTTCCGGCTTCGTATGAAGTGTCGCCGCCTTTAGCGTTTTCGTTTTCGGTAGACATATTCGGTTGTAGCTCCTTCTATTTTCACCGTTAGGCCCTATAGAACTGCAGTGGTTTCACTGGCTGATATTCGGGGTAACTAACTAGAAAGAATTTTACCGTGGATGGCAGACATTTACAGGGATGTGGAGGCTATCCATACGTGTCGCGAGGGCCTCTTCCGGGCACCGATCGCGGGCCTTTTTTCCAGCTCGGCGCGTCTGGCCCGAGCAACTTCAAACTTGTGATTTCGACACCCGGATGGGCCTCTCGAATCATGTCCAGAATTTGAATCTGCAGGAGGCGCAATTGGGTCGCCCAAGCGGTCGATTTGCATCGAATTGTGAGGGTGCCATTGATCAGTGCTTCCGGATGTGTTGCCGCGGCATTGGTCTCACCGACGATCTGTGCCCAGTTGTTGAAAAGTTCGGCCTCGGCCAACTGTGAATCCCAACGGAACGACTTCAATAGGTCATCAAGACCGGTGCCCGCCTTGATTGGGTCGCGACCAGGTTCGAATGGGCGAGAGCTATTTTTTGCGGCTTTTTCGGCGATTCTCTTGGCATCCCGGCTAAGTCGACCGGTCACCGCTTCGCGCATTCGCCAGTAAAACTCCTGAGCGAAATCCGATTTCTCTGGGCGCTCAGCCATTTTCTGCACCGCCGTCGGCCTCGGCCGAGACCTCGCCGTGTTTCACGTGGAACACCGTTGCGATCAATTCTTCCGGAACATCCTCGGCAACTGCAGCGGTAATTAGGACCTGCTCGTTGCCGGCAACCATCCCAGCCAGACGGGCGCGACGCCCGGCATCTAGTTCGGCGAAAACGTCATCCAAGATCAAAATCGGGTCGCCGGTTCGGGTTTCGGCGCGAAGCAAGGCAATCGAAGCCAATCGAAGGGCGAGCGCGTATGACCAGCTCTCGCCGTGGCTCGCGTATCCCTTGGCGGGCAGAGTTCCAAGCATCAAAACCAGGTCGTCTCGGTGTGGGCCTACCAAAGTGATGCCGCGTTCGAGCTCTTTTGCGCGAACCGTGGCCAACTTTGCGCTGTAAAGCGCATCGATTTCGGCGCGATCTGCCGTCTGGATGTACTCCAAATCCTCGGAATCGTCATCATCCCCCCAGCCGCTCGGAATCGCCGTACCCAACAACGAGCTCTTCACCAGTATGCGCGGCTCATTATTAGCAATCGCAATCGACCGATAGGCCTCAAACAGGTGCGGGCGCAGTCGTTCTACCAAATCCACGCGGGCCGCGATGATCTCAGACCCGTATGAAACCAGGCTCTGGTCCCAGGCATCAAGGGTGCTGAGCGCGCTCCCCTTCGCCCCGGTCTGGCGCGCGGTTTTCAAAAGTGTGTTTCGCTGCTTGAGGACGCGCTCGTAATCGCTGTAAACCCCGGCAAACCTTGGCCAAACCTGAACTACAAGTTCGTCGATAAACGCGCGGCGATTGGTTGGGTCGCGCTTGACGATATCCAGATCCTCTGGCGCGAAAGTTACCGAATTCACCAATCCAAGGATGTCTCGCACGCGCGGAGCTGGTGATTTATTGATTCGGGCCTTGTTGGCGCTGTCCCGATTGAGTTCTAGCTCAATAAGAATGTCGCGATCGGCATGACTTGCCATGGCTCGGATGGCTGCCTGTGGCTCATCCTGTTTGATTAGCGGCAAGTAACCGGCAACACGGTGGCTGGAAAGGGTGGATAAGTATCTAATCGCCTCGACCAGATTAGTTTTTCCTTGGCCATTGGGTCCCACCAGCAAATTCACACCGGGCTGAAGGGCGATTTCGGCATTCTTGTAATTACGAAAAGAGGCCAGCGACAGATGCTTAATAAACATCCGTCACCCGCCTCTTTTCAAAAGTTTGTCATTCGCAGCCTAAGGCAGCGATTTTATTGGGTTTTTAGCGAACGAGAAGGTTTGGCTGAAGGAGGTAGCGGTAGCTATCTGAATCGGTCTTTTCCTTGGCACCGTGGCTAGAAATCAGCACTGGCCCCGGCTTGTTCGGGTTGTCGTTGTTGGTGAATGCGATCTTCACAAACTCCGAGTGCACGCCTGCCAAACCATCGATTAGGAACTGCGGCTTGAGCGAAACAACAATTTCCTTGCCCTCTAGCTCGGCGCTTATGTTCTCGGATGCCTGGGCAGTCTCGTTGCCAGTTGCCTCGAGTGCGACGGCACCCTCATCAAAGCTGTAGCGGAGTGGGCTTTCGCGCTCTAGAACTAGGGAAACGCGGCGGGTCGAGTCGATTAGATCCTGGGTCGCGATGACCGCAAAGTTCTCGATGTTCTCAGGGAAAAGGCTCTTGACCGGTGGGAAGTTGCCCTTTAGGAGCAGTGAGGTTACTGAGCGGTTGTTTGCCTTGAAAGCAATCATTTCCCGCTCATCAGATTTGGTAATCGAAATCGAAATCTCACCCTGGTTACCGAAAGTCTTAGCAACTTCCTGCAGTGTGCGGGCCGGAACCAACGCAACCGCGCCGACGCCAGCCGGGTTTGACTGCCAAGCGGCCTCGCGGAGCGCAACGCGGTAGCGGTCGGTGGCAACGAATGAGATCGACTTTTCGCCGGCTTCAAGCTGAACGCCTGTAAGCACTGGGGTTACATCATCCTTGGATGCTGCAACAGCAACCTGGTGCACAGCATTTTGGAATGCCTCACCGGTGATGGTGCCTGAAATTGCTGGGATCTCAGGGAGGGTTGGGTATTCCTCGACCGGCATGGTCAAAAGCGAGAACTTGGTTGAACCACAGCTAACTACAACTTTTGAGCCATCGGTGGTGAAATCAACCGGGGCATTTGGTAGCTTGCTAGCGATTTCTGACAACAAGCGGCCAGATACAAGTACGCGACCTGAAGTCTCTACTTTGGCAACAATCTCTGCCTGGGCTGATACTTCGTAGTCAAAAACAGATAGACGAAGGGCGTTAGCGTCGGCTTCGATCAGAATTCCGCCGAGAATAGGCAATGTTGTGCGCTGAGGCAGAAGACGAACAGCAAATGAAACGGCGTCACTGAGCACGTCTTTGTTGACTTGGAACTTCAAAGGTCTCCCCGAATCTGCCTTGGCTATCAAAGCATTGGTTTCTAGGGCTTAATCTTGGCACAGTCCAAGCCGAAAACCGCTCTGTTTAGGGGTTTTCCTAGTTTTCCGAAGTTTTGTAATTCGTTATAGATTTCTCTAAATATTTAAATCTTTAAAACAAAGTTATTAACACCTGTGGAAACTGTGGATAAGTAGCTGATCAGCAATAGATTCAATCGAACTACATCGGTGAAAGATGTATACACAGCTGTGGATTAATCTGTGGATAACTCGCCTACCTGTGAATTCAAAAATATCAACTCACAGCTCTAATGCCAGTAATTCACTGAATCATCCAAGTTATCCACAGTTCTCCACAGATATCTTCATATGTTTATTTGTCAACAAATGACATAAAAATAGCCCCAGACGAAGTTTCCGGGGCTTTATTCAATTCGAAACCTTAACTTCAAGGTTGAAAGTTGTGGATAACTTCTAGTTGCGCTGGGACGCCTTGATCCTGGCCAAAATCTCCGTGATTTGGTTGTAAACGTAGCGACGTTCCTTCATTAGGTCATTGACCTTCTTATTCGCATACATAACCGTCGTGTGATCACGCCCGCCAAATAGCTGGCCGATTTTAGGAAGCGACAGGTTTGTCTGCTCGCGGCACAGGTACATTGCGATCTGACGGGCTAGGGCAACCGCCTGCACACGTGAGGAACCGTAAAGGTCGTCCGCGGTGAATTTGTAGTAGCTGGCAACTGCGTTGATGATGTCGATTGGCGCGATAACGCTGTCCTGGCCCACCGGAACTACATCTTTGAGGATCGTTTGCACCAGTGCCATGTCAATGCGCTGACGGTTCAGTGCTGCATAAGCGGTAACTCGAATCAGCGTTCCCTCGAGCTCGCGGATGTTTGAAGCCACGCGAGCTGCCATGTATTCAAGAATTTCGTCATCGATCTGGAATTTGTCGCGTTCGGCCTTCTTTCGAAGGATGGCTATGCGGGTTTCTAGTTCGGGAGCCTGAATATCGGTCAACAAACCCCATTCAAAGCGAGAAAGCATTCGGTCTTCGAACCCGGTCAACTGCTTTGGTGGCTTGTCGCTGGTGATGACTACCTGCTTGTTGTGCCCGTGCAGAGTGTTGAAGGTGTGGAAGAAGGCCTCTTGGGTCTGGTCTTTACCCTCCATGAACTGAATATCATCGATCAGCAAAAGATCAACGTCGCGGTAGTCGGCCTGGAATTGGGCGGTCCGGTTGTTTTGGATCGAGTTGATGAAGTCGTTGGTGAACTCTTCGCTCGAAACGTAGCGAACCTTGATTTTCGGGTAAAGATTCAGGGCATAGTGCCCGACTGCGTGAAGTAGGTGGGTCTTGCCAAGACCGGAGTCACCGTAGATGAACAAAGGGTTGTAGGCCTTGGCCGGAGCTTCGGCTACCGCGAACGCCGCTGCGTGGGCCATGCGGTTCGAGCCACCGCTCACAAAGTTTTCGAACGTGTACTTCGGGTTTAGCCTCGCGTCATCGCTCGCCACTGCAGACCGGGATGAATCCGGGGCGTCGTTGTAGGTCTCCGTGTAACTAACAGGAACCACGCGCTCGGATGGTGTCGGCTCGTCAAGCGGAAGGTTTTGGGTGAATGCGGCTTCGATCTCTGGGTTCACCACGACGGCGAAGTTGGTCGGCCCGCCGAACTCGGCGTTGTCGACCATTGCGTCGAGAATGATTGGGCGGATTCGCTCTTGCAGGATTCCGCGGGTGAACTCATTTGGGACTTCAAGGTAAAGGGTTTCGCCCAAAACACCCTTCGGCTCAACCAGGTTGATGTAACCCAGGAGTTGAGGAGTCATGCGGTCGTCGAGGTTCAGCTTGTTGACAAGTGTGTGCCACAAGATCGTGACGACGTCTTGGTCTGACATATGCTGAGCCCCTTTCGAATAGTTGAGCTGGCTCGGGGGCCAGTGCCTACTTGATTTTTTCGCATTTTCCGCAGAGTTATCCACCTTGTGGAAAACTTGTGGATAAGTTTGAAGGGAAGTCACAAAACCTGTGGAAAGTCCCTTGTGACATTCAACTCAATTAGGTTGCTTAAAAGCAAATTATCCCCGCGTGTCATTAACCATTTATTTTGGGTCGATATGGCAGACTCTAAAGTTTTTTACGAAACGGGCCTGGATAACTTGACCGAGTTCGGTAATTGGGCGTAGATTTAACAGGTTGCTCTGCATAGGGAACGGCAGAAGCGAAACGGCTTGTGTTCCCAAAACACACACTTTGTTCCACTAACAGAAGAAGATCACCATGTCGAAGCGTACTTTCCAGCCAAACAACCGTCGTCGTGCGAAGACCCACGGTTTCCGTTTGCGCATGCAGACCCGTGCGGGTCGCGCCATCCTTGCAGCTCGTCGCCGCAAGGGCCGCGTAGAGCTTTCGGCTTAATTCAAACTATCGATCGCCTAGCTAGCTAAATGTTGGCTCGCGAGAATCGATTGGTCACTGCAGACGACTTCAGGTCGACGATGAAGCAGGGGCGCAAAGTCGGTTCTGATCACTTAGTCATCTACCTAAAGCGGGATGAGGCATCGCCTCATGCCCGCTTTGGTTTTGTCGTAGCCAAATCGGTGGGCGGAGCGGTCAAAAGAAACCTGGTCAAAAGACGTCTGCGGGCGATCTCTCGAGAATCACTTCTTCCCCTCGAGGTCAAAGCAGATGTTGTAGTTCGAGCCCTTCCCGGTGCGGCGGAGCTCGATTGGACCAAACTGCGAGAAGAGTTCCAGGCGGACTTCGACTCAGCAGTGAAGAAAACAATCAAAGCCTGAGTGGCGAATCACAAAAGTGACTCTCCTCTACACGCTCTGGTTGGCACCAAGAAACTTAGTTGTTTTGTTTCTAAAGTTTTACCGGAAGGCAATTTCTCCGCTTTATGGGGATGTCTGCCGGTATTACCCGAGTTGCTCGGCCTATGGTTTGGAATCAGTGCAACAACGTGGCGTAATAGTCGGGGCGGTTCTGACCGCTTGGCGAGTATTGCGTTGCAACCCGTGGTCGCAAGGTGGCGTCGACAGGGTTAAACCGGGATCCGGATTATTTTCGGTGAACAAACACGGATTTGTAGTACCAACCTCTAAGAAGGGCTAGTCATGGATATTCTTTGGCCAATCAAATGGGCAGTCGAGCTTGTGCTCGTCTTGTTCCACTCGCTGTTCACGGCAATCGGTTTGTCTACCGATGCCGGCATCACCTGGGTGCTATCCATTGTCGGCCTGACCATCGTTGTCCGCTCGGCACTCATCCCAGTTTTCGTAAAGCAGATCAAGAGCCAGCGCAACATGATGCTGGTTCAGCCTGAGCTGCAGAAGCTTCAGAAGAAATACAAGGGCAAGACCGACCGCGAATCTCGCGAAAAGTTTGCCGCTGAGCAGATGGCCCTATACAAGCGCACCGGCTCTAACCCGCTGAGCTCTTGTTTGCCACTGTTGCTGCAGATGCCTATCTTCTCGGGTCTTTTCTTCGTTTTGAACGATGCTCAGGCGGGCAAGGATGGCGTTGCCTTCCTAACCAAGGGTCTTGCAGACTCCTTCTCACATGCAGACTTCTTCGGTGCACCGCTTTCGGCTACCTTCATGAACAGCTCGCTGCTCGAGGTAAAGATTCTTGCAGCCGTGATGATTGTTGCGATGACCGCATCGCAGTTCATCACCCAGAAGCAGATCATCGCCAAGAACCAGAACCCTGCCACTGCCACTAGCCAGTACATGCAGACCCAGAAAATCATGTTGTACGCGTTCCCAATCATCTTCGCAATCTCGGGTATCTCATTCCCTCTAGGTGTCATGTTCTACTGGTTGACTTCGAACTTCTGGACCATGGGCCAGCAGTTCATCGTTATCCGCAACATGCCAACCCCTGGTTCGGTTGCTCACAAGGCCCGCGAAGAGCGTTTGGCCAAGAAAGGCAAGCTACCTAAGCAGGCCGAAATCGAAGCAGCCGTCGAAGAGACACCTCGCCAGCGCGTTCAGCCGGTAGGCAAGGCTCGCGCCAAGAAGCCTGCTGCGAAGAAGCCAGCGGCCAAGAACCCAAACACCAACCAAAAGCCAAACAACGAACCTAAGAAGTAGGACACTTTCATGCCAAAGAAGACCGAAAACACAGAAGTTACCGCGGTTGTCGACACGGATGTTGTCGAGACCGAAGCCGTTATCGAGGCCGAGGGTTCAACCAAGGACTCAGTAAAGGCTCTCGAAGAAGAAGGCGACATCGCTGCCGACTACCTTGAAGAACTTCTCGACATCTTTGACCTCGATGGTGACATCGACATCGATGTTCGCCAGGGTCGCGCCTATCTAGAGATCACCGCGAACCAGGACAGCAACCTGCGCGTTATTTCAGAGCCAGAGACCGTGGAGGCTTTGCAAGAACTAACCCGTCTAGCGGTTCAGGTGAAGACCAACTCGTTTAGCCGTTTGATCTTGGATGTGGGCGGCTCACGCCAGGCTCGCGTTGACGAGCTGACCCGCATCGTCACCAAGCTAATCGCGAAGGTGAAGGACAACGGCGAGGCAATCCCAATGAAGCCGATGTCTTCATACGAGCGCAAAATCGTCCACGACATCATCTCTGAGGCCGGCCTAGTGTCTGAGTCTGAGGGTGAGGGTCGCGACCGTCACATTGTGATCAAGCCTGCCTAATTTGTACGTTTGAGATCGGAGATGTTTCACGTGAAACATCTCCTTTCTTTTGCCTAAGGAAACAACATGTCCGAAGAACAAGACTTCATCCCCGAGGTTGAGCCGGCCGCAGCGGCAATCATTTTTGGTGCCGGCATCGATAAGGCGCGAGCATACGCCGCCGCTCTGATCAAGGATGGCGACGAGCTAGGTCTGCTCGGCCCTCGCGAGATGCCAAAACTTTGGACGCGTCACATCCTTAACTCGGCCGTCGTGGCCGAACTTGTTGGCCCAGGCAAAAAGGTTGCCGATGTGGGTTCGGGTGCGGGCTTACCCGGTATTCCGATGGCGATAGCCCAGCCTGAGGCAGTTTTCACGCTTATTGAACCGATGGAACGCCGCGCAAACTGGCTTCAGGAGCAGGTCGAAGCACTCGGTCTCGACAACGTTCGCGTGCTGCGAGCTCGCGCGGAAGAGGTCGGCGAGGCATTCGACATCGTCACCGCCCGTGCCGTTTCCGCACTACCAAAGTTGCTTCGACTGACTGTTCCTCTAACCCGTCACGGTGGCGAAATTATCGCCCTCAAGGGGTCTAAGGCCCAGGAAGAAATCGACGACTCGAAGAACCTCATGAAGAAGCTAGATATCCACAGCTTTGAGATTGTCTTCACCGGTGCACAGCACCTCGATGAGCCGACCCGAGTGGTGCGAACTAGGCTATTCTGAAAACCTGCTTCTACAAGGGGATTTTCGATTGACTGAACAAAACAGCGCAACCAGTGCCGCCGAAGCTTCGGCCGTGACCGCGCCAACCGTTGTGTCGGGGCTCGGCTATCCAGCCGACCGCATTGAAACCTCCCCTGAGCCGACCGGTTGGCAGAATGTTTCACGTGAAACATTGACCCAGGTCGTGAGCAAATAATGAGCGGCTGGGATGCTCCCCTACTGCGCGAACTAGGCGAAAACACACGCCGACTCGCTGCGCTTTCTACCCAGCAACCTCCTAAGCCGACGCAGACTCGCATCTTCACCATCTCTAACCAAAAGGGTGGAGTGGGCAAGACCACGACCACAGTGAACCTTGCAGCGGCCCTGGCGTCCAAAGGACTAAAGGTCCTCGTCATTGACCTTGACCCGCAGGGAAACGCCTCTACGGCCCTTGGAGTGCCTCACCAGGAGGGCGTGAAGGGAATCTATGAGGTTCTCACCGAGGGTACTCCCCTCGCCAAGGTGATCCAGCCGAGCACCGAGAGCCCAAACCTTGCCTGCATCCCGGCAACTATTGACCTTGCTGGCGCTGAAATCGAAATTGTGACCCAGATCGACCGCGACAAATGGCACAACCTTCTGAAAAACTCGCTTGAAGAGTATCTCGCGACTATCGAGGTTCGCCCCGACTACGTCATCATCGACTGCCCACCTAGCTTGGGTCTGCTCACCATCAATGCCTTCGTCGCTGCGCGTGAAGTTTTGATTCCGATTCAGTGTGAGTACTACGCGCTTGAGGGTCTTTCTCAGTTGCTCCGCAACATCGATTTGATTCAGAAGAACCTGAACCCTCAGCTCGCTCTTTCCACCATCCTGCTGACCATGTATGACTCGAGAACCAAGCTTGCCTCTCAGGTTGTCTCGGACGTACGCGAGCACTTCCCTAGCCAAACCCTGAACGCCGTGATTCCACGAAACGTGAGAATCAGCGAGGCTCCAAGCTTTGGCCGAACCGTGATTTCTCACGACCCAACTTCAACCGGCGCGATTTCCTACATGGAAGCCGCGGTCGAAATCGCTTTCAGAGGAGCGCAAAATGGCAGATAAAAAAGTCGGTCTAGGCCGAGGCATCGGAGCCCTAATCCCTAGCGCTCCAGCGAGCAACGACCGCTCGACCGGCGACAGCTCAGGGGCAGATCGTTCGGCAAACGACCGCCCAATCGATGTCTTTTTCGGTGCCGGTGCCGGCCCTGGCAGCGCCGACGCAAATCTAGCAGCGGCCTCACAGGCCAGTGCTGACGCGGGTTCTCAGCTAGTTGCGGTCCCTGGTGCCCGTATGGCGCACCTCGACGTCAACTCGATCAAGCCGAACCCATCCCAGCCACGCAAGGTGTTCGAAGACGAGCCTTTCCAAGAGCTAGTCCACTCAATCAAGGAGTTCGGCGTATTTCAGGCCATCGTGGTTCGCCCACTTGGCGATGAGAACGGCGAGCCAACCTATGAACTAATCATGGGCGAGCGCCGCCTGCGCGCGTCAAAGAAGGCCGGCCTAACGCACATCCCGGCAGTGATTCGTGAGACCGCTGACGAGAACATGTTGCGCGACGCATTGCTCGAAAACATTCACCGCGCAAACCTAAACGTGCTCGAAGAGGCCAGCGCATACCAGCAGTTGCTGAGTGACTTTGGCATCACCCAAGACCAGTTGGCCGAGAAGATCGGTCGCTCGCGCCCGCAGATCACCAACACCATTCGTCTGCTCAAGCTGCCGGTTTCGGTTCAGCTGAAGGTCGCCGCTGGCGTCTTGAGTGCGGGTCACGCGCGAGCCATTCTCGCGGCACCGACCGAAGAGCGCATGGAGTATTTCGCTAACAAGGTCGTCAACGAGGGCCTCTCGGTTCGCTCGCTCGAAGAAATCGTTGCCGTCGACAAGCCGGCGAAACCTGGCAAGGCCACCATCACTCAGGGTGGTCGCAAGGATGGCCTAAAGGAAATTTCCGAGCAGCTCGGCGACAAGTTGGACACCAAGGTCAGCATCGTTTTGGGCAAGAAGAAGGGTCAGTTGATCATCGACTTCGCAACCTACGGTGACTTAACTCGCATTCTGCGCGAACTTGGCTTCGAGAAGACTAACTAGCTTTCGGGTAATCCCCGCAAAACGGCTCCTGTGACACGGCGGGCCTACAGCCCAGTAAACACGCGGGTTTTGTAGTCGGCGAAACGGCCGATTTGACGATTTTTAGCCGCGCTTGGCAGCTTCGGCCAAACTGTAGTAAACCTCGCCCAGAGAATTGCCAGAAGCGGTGATTGCCATCGGCAAAAGTGAAGTTTCGGTCAAACCCGGAAGCACGTTTGCTTCGAGGAACCAAACAATTCCATTCGCGTCGACAATCATGTCGATTCGCGAAAGGTGGCGAAGCCCCAAAACCTCGTGAGCCGAAACGGCAACCTTGCGAGCGGCGGCTGAAGTTTTTTCATCCAAGCGCGCAGGGATGAAGTAGTCGGTCTCGCCGGCGGTGTATCGCTCGTCGTAACTAAAGTGACCCTTGCGCGGAACAACTTCGACGGCTGGCAGTGCAATCGGGCCAGCGCCAAGGTCAATCACGCTCAGGGCAAGTTCGACACCTTCGACTAGCTTCTCGATGATGACGACGTCGCAGTAGACATACGCATCGACCATCGCACGGTTTAGGTCTTCGATTTTGGTGACGATTGAAACGCCCTGTGCTGAGCCACCGCGAGCCGGCTTGACCACAACTGGCAAAGCAATCGACTGGGTCACCGAGTTTAAAACGCTCTCAGCATCGAGTTCGCGGAAGGTTTCCTTCGGTAAAGTGATCGACGGAGGAGTCTGAATGCCAGCGCGGGCAACCAAAATCTTGGCGATTGACTTATCCCACGCTAAACGCGCGGCTTCCGGTGTCGCACCAACAAAAGGCACACCGGTGAGGGTCAGAATGTCGCGCAATGCGCCATCCTCGCCGCTCGCACCGTGCAAAACCGGCCAAATTACGTCTGGCTTGTCTTTGGCGATGTTGGCTAGAAGCTCTGAGTCTGGCTCGCGAATCACAACCGTCGCACCAAACTCGGTCAAAGCGTCGGCTACACGACGACCAGACTTCAGCGAGATGTCACGTTCGTGAGAGATTCCTCCGGCCAGCACCTGGATTTTGAGCTTTGCTGCTGCCTTGCCCTTGGGAATCATGGCCTATCTTCCTTTGAAGGTCTCGAGAAGTTCTGTTTGTAGATTAATCACGGTTGCGAGTCGTTTGATTCCAACCTTGATGTTCTCCGGGGTCGGATACGAGTAGCAAACGCGAAGCTTATTTTGGCCGGTTCCATCACCATAGAACGCGGTTCCAGGGGTGTAGGCCACCAATTCCTTGACTGCAAGCGGCAGCATGGCCTTTGAATCCACGCCATCTGGCAGGGTGACCCAGAGATAGAAGCCGCCATCCGGGCGAGTGGTGTGCAAACCAGGCAAATACTCGTGCATAGCCGCAAGCGCAGCATCCTTGCGCTCTTTATAAACACCGCGGAAGGTATCGATTTGGCCCTTCCAGTCGGCATTTGCAAGGTATTCACTGATCATCATCTGGGTGAAAGAAGAAGGGCAGAGCAGCGCAGATTCCTGAGCCAAAACCATCTTGTCTCGGATGGCTGGCGGCGCCAATACGTAGCCAACGCGGAAGCCAGGGGCCAAAATCTTTGAGAATGAGCCGAGGTAAACCACGCCATCCTCTTCAACCGCGCGCAGTGCATCTGGAACCGGCTTATCGAAGTACAACAAACCATACGGGTTGTCTTCGATGATCAAAATGTGCTCGCGCTTACAGATTTCAAGGATGCGAGGGCGGCGCTCAGCCGAAAGGGTCACGCCAGAAGGGTTTGCAAAGTTTGGCACGAGGTAAAGGAACTTGATCTTGCGACCCTGGGCCTTGAGCCTCGTGATGGTCTCCTGAAGCGCCTCTGGTGACATTCCGTCGTGGTCGGTGTAAACGTGCTCCACATCGGCCTCATAGTGGCGGAAGATGCCTAGAGCGCCCACGTAGCTAGGGCCTTCGGCCACAACTACGTCACCCTTGTCAAGGAAAAGACCCGAAAGCAGGTCTAGGCCGTGCTGTGAACCGGTGGTGATGACAAGGTCTTCAACCGAGCTCTGAATGCCCTCAAGCGCCATCAATTCGCGGATCTGGTCGCGCAAGACAAGGTCACCCTGGCCGCCGCCATACTGGATTGCAAGGTTGCCCTTTTTGGCCATGAGGTCGTGATATGCCTTGGCCAATAGCTCCTGTGGCAAAGCGGCCACGTATGGCATACCGCCGGCAAGTGAAACTACCTCAGGGCGAGAAACCACCGAGAATAGGGCTCGAACTTCAGAAACCGCAAGGGTTTCCGCGCGCGCGGCGTAGGCATCCAACCAGGAATCCAGGTTGTTGCCTTGCTGCTGCTCGTTCGACATATGTTGCTCCCCGCGGGCGAATTACATTATTCGCTCTAGCCTACCGAAGGATAGGCCGCAAAACTAATGGCCAGGCTAAATGACTAGTTGAGGAATTCGGCTAGATCGTTGACCAGGACGGCCTTTGGCTTAGCGCCAACCATCGATTTCACGAGCTCGCCAGCCTTGAAAACCTGAAGCGCTGGGATGCCGGTGATGCCGTACTTCTGGGCAAGGTCAGGCTCGTTGTCTACGTTTACCTTTACGATAGAAATCTTGTCGGCGTACTCAACCGAAATCTCGTCGAGGATTGGCGAGACCATGCGGCATGGGCCACACCACTCAGCCCAGAAGTCGACTAGTACTGGACGCTCGCTGTCGAGGACATCGGCCTGGAAGCTTGCTGCGGTTACATCTTTTGCCATTTAGGGGCTCCTTTTTAGGCGGGTTGCTTGGATGAGTGGCGGTGCTTAGTGGCTCGTTAGGTAGTGCTCTGCGTCAAGCGCAGCAACACAGCCAGAACCGGCAGCGGTAATCGCCTGACGGTAGGTTGGGTCGATTACGTCGCCACAGGCGAAAACACCAGGCAGGGTGGTCTTTGAACTGCGACCCTCAACCTTGATGAACTTCTCTGCGGTTAGCTCTAGCTGGTTTTCAACCAACCAAACTCGTGGGTCGTTTCCGACTGCGATAAACAGACCGTCTAGGTCCATATCCTTGGTCGAACCGTCGACTGTGTTGCGAAGAGTCACGGCTTCAAGGTTGGTGGCACCCTTTAGCTCAGCAATCTCGGTGTTCCAGATGACTTCGATCTTCGGGTTTGCCATCGCGCGGTCTTGCATGATTTTTGATGCCTTGAAGGTGTCGCGACGGTGGATCAAATAGACCTTTGAAGCGAAGCGGGTGAGGAAGTTTGCCTCCTCCATCGCTGAGTCACCGCCACCGACCACTGCAATGGTCTTTTCGCGGAAGAAGAAGCCATCGCAGGTTGCACACCATGAGACACCGTGGCCGCTAAGTTCCTTTTCGCGAGGCAAACCAAGCTCGCGGTATGCGGCACCGGTGGCCAAAATCACAGTCTTGGCCTCGAAAGCCTGCCCGTTTCCGGTCTTCACGATCTTGATGTCGCCCTTTAGGTCAACTTCGACCACGTCTTCATACATGACCTCGGTGCCGAAGCGCTCGGCCTGCGCCTGGAAGTGAGCCATGAGCTCTGGACCCTGAAGGCCTTCTGGGAAGCCCGGGAAGTTTTCGACCTCGGTGGTCTTCATTAGCTCGCCGCCGATTTCGACAGAGCTCGCGATTAGCAGTGGGTTAAGCCCGGCGCGTGCGGTGTAAATGCCTGCGGTGAAACCGGCAGGGCCTGATCCGATGATAATTACTTCGCGCACTTGCGTCTCCTCGGGCACTCGCCCGCTAATTCTTCGTTCGTTGGGGTTCTAAACCCAATATTAGCGGCGAAGTATTCCCCGGATGCCCGCTAGCACCGCGTCGATTTCGGGTGCTCGTGAAATCTTCAAGGCGATCACGTAAACGCCGAACATCACGAATCCGACCAAAGCGATGCTGAGCCCAGCGGAAAGCACCTTGTCAATCACGAATGACCCGGCTCGGATGCCGCCCAGGGCCTCGACCATTCCATAGCCGGCGATGCCCGAAACCGCTCCGGCTAGCACAAACTTCAGGCCGCCTAGGCGGAAACCGGTGCTTGGGAACGAACCGATTCGTCGAATCAGGAAGAGGTAAGCGACTGTCGCCTGGATGGCCACGGTTCCGCTGGTTAGCAGGGCCAGGCCGACTACTAGCCACTCGGCTGGGGCGAGAATCGAAAGTGCAATCGCCCCCGAAATGTGAAGCCCGATTTGAATCACTGTGAAGATGAATGGCGAACGAGTGTCTTCCAGAGCAAAGAAGGCGCGCTGCATCATGAAAACGAAGCTAAATGGAACAAGGCCCAGCATCATCGCGATGATTACGTTTCCAAGGGCGACCAGGGCCGGGAACTCACCAGCAAAAACACGGGCAACCGGGTAGGCAAGCACAATCAGTGCTGCGCTGGCGAAGACCGAAATGACAAGAATTGCTCGCATTCCATCGATGAAGTCTTTCTTGAAACTCTCCATCTTGCCGTCATTCACGTGCTGCGCCATCTTGGTGAAGTAAGCGGTCGCAATAGAAACGGTCGCGACGGAGTGAGGCAGCATGAAGATCAGCCAAGCGATGCCTGCGGCGGCAACACCCGCGATTGCAGAGTTGGTTTCACGTGAAACTATCGTGCTCGAGGCCACGATGGTCTGCACCAACCCACCGATTTGGGTCACGATCACCATTCCAAGTGACCAGGATGCCGCCTTTAGCGCCGGGCCGAGACCGAAACCGCGCCATTTGAAGTTGAGGCTCAACTTCAGGCCAACGCGCTTCCAAGCGAATAACAAAATAAAGGCCTGCGAGGCCACGCCAAGTGTCGCGGAACCGGCAAGCAAGGCAATTTTGTCTGCTGACCAGGTCTCCACGGCCTGCGAACCCGTCGGGTCGGCACCGAAAATCACAATGAATGCGATTAGACCGCCCAAGCTAACGATGTTGTTTAGAACCGGTGCCCACATGAATGGGCCGAACGCGCTTCGCGCGTTTAGAACTTCACCCAAGAGCGAATAGAGACCGTAGAAAAACAGCTGGGGTAGGCACCAGTAGGCGAAAGCGGTGGCTAGAGCCAGCTGCGGCCCTGACCAATCCTTGGTGTAAATCGCCACGAGAACTGGTGCTGCAATCGTCGAAAGCACCGAAACGGCGAAGAAAATCGTGAGAATGAAAGTCAGCAGGCGGTCTATGTAGCCCTTGCCGCCATCCTTGTGGGCTCGCGCCTTCACAATCTGAGGCACCAAAACCGCGTTGAGCACACCGCCGACGATGATCGCGTAAACATTGTTTGGCAGCTGGTTTGCGACGCCGAAGGCATCCGCCGCGTTTGTCGTGACACCGATCGCCGCAGCCAGGATGACAGCGCGCGCGAAACCGAGAACGCGCGACAGGATCGTTCCGCTGGCCATCAACAAGGATGACTTAGCGACACTCACGATAGGCCAGCCTCGAGATCAGTCTCAAGCCTTGCCTTGCGGCGACGCTTGCTGCGAGTTCGAAGCACACCGACGATGCCAAGAGCCACGATCAGGCTCGCAAAGACAACCAGCATGGCGGTTTCAATGCCCGCGTTGACGTTCATTTGAAGGTTTGAGTTCTCGGTAAGTCGGATGCCCGAAAAAGTGGTCAACCAAACGATCAGGAAGACCTTGCCGTTACCGATTGCCTTCACCGGCACCTGAGCATTTATGCCGGAACTGGCCGGGACAACAACTTCCACAGCCTGAGGCACTGAAACGCGCGGGTTGCTTGGCAGCATGTGCACGTGAACGCGAATATCTGAGTCGAAATCGTTCTGGATGCGCACCGGAACCTTGGATTCGCTAGAAACCAGGTTGATTACCGAACCAGGAACAATGTGGATACTCGGGATGTCGGTTGGAATCGCAGCAACTGGCGATGCGAGACTCGCCTGGGATGCGGAGGTCGCCGAGGCCGGCGCCGAAAGCGCATTGGCCGGGTTTGCCGAAAAAATCGAAGCGGCTAACGCCGCTGAAGCCGTGACGATTGCGATTTTTCTAAGGAATTCCAAGCTTTTCACTGGCGCGCCAGCCATTCTTGGACACCCCGGCCCATCCGGCGCTCATTTTCGTGCGCAAGGGTGCTGTCTAGGTTTTCGATCTCGAACCATTGAACGTCAACGGCTTCGCGCTGCGGGTCATTTTCGACGGTCAAGTCTCCGCCGGTCTGGCGCATCAAAAAGTGATGAACGGTCTTCGATATCAGCTTGTTGCCGGCAGAAAACTCGTAGTGAATATCGCCTAGGTTGACGATGATTTCGGCCTCGAGCCCGGTCTCCTCTGCGATCTCGCGGATGGCCGCCTGCTCGAGGTTCTCATCACCCTCCGGATGACCCTTTGGCACACACCAGTCAATTCGGCCATTTCGGGTTAGTCGGCCAATTAGGGCAACTCTTGAGCTTCCATCGGCCGCCAACACGAAACCACCCGACGAGGTCTCCTCGACCCGAGTCAAGTGGCGGGTTGGCCGCTTTGCATTCATACACGCAACTCTAAACCTTTGGCCTGCCAACTGTGGCACGATTGAAGGGATGCAGACCACGGCCGAAGCACTAGCGAACCTTGAGCGAATCACGGATTCGCCGCTTTTCGTTACCCTCGGGCGCATCTTCACCGAAGCCGGGCACGAACTGTCTTTGGTCGGCGGCCCGGTTCGAGACGCGTTTCTCGGCCGAAAGTCGCCGGACCTAGACTTCACCACCTCGGCTACCCCGGATGAAACCCTCGCGATTCTCAAGCCACACGTAGACGCTCACTGGGATATCGGTCGCGAATTCGGCACTATTGGCGCACGCATGGGCGACGACACCGTCGAAATCACCACTTATCGCGCCGACAAGTATGACCCTGAGAGCCGCAAGCCGCACGTTGCCTTCGGCAGTGACCTGAACGAAGATTTGTTCCGCCGCGACTTCACAGTGAACTCGATGGCACTTCGGCTTCCAGAGAAAATTTTCGTCGACCCCTTCCAGGGGTTGAAAGACCTCTTGGATGGCGTGCTCCGCACCCCCGGCAAGCCCGAAGACTCATTCAGCGATGACCCGCTACGCATGATGCGCGGCGCGCGCTTTGCATCCCAGCTCGGATTTGAAATCGAGCCAGCCACATTCGAGGCGATGACCGCGATGGCCGATCGCATCAACATCATCAGCGCCGAACGAGTGCAGGCCGAATTCGTCAAGCTCATGCTCGGCAAGCACCCTCGCCTCGGTCTGGAAGCCCTGGTCGACAGCGGTCTAGCCGCCCACGTGCTGCCGGAATTGCCAGCCCTGAAGCTGGAAACCGATGAACACCATCACCACAAGGATGTCTTCGAGCACACCCTCACCGTCGTCGAACAAGCGATCGACTACGAAAAGGACTACGAACTCGAGGGCGACTTCATCCTGCGTTTTGCAGCCCTGCTGCACGACTGCGGCAAGCCGGCAACGCGACGTCTTGAGCCTGGCGGCGGGGTTTCGTTCTATCACCACGACCTTGTCGGGGCGAAGCTCGCAGCCAAGCGCATGCGCGCGCTCAAGTTCGACAATGACAGCATCAAAGCGGTTTCGCGTCTGATTGAACTTCACCTGCGTTTTTTCGGCTACAGCGACCAGGCGTGGACCGATTCGGCAATTCGTCGGTACGTTCGCGATGCCGGCGACCAGCTATTGCGTCTGCACGCTCTAACCCGCGCAGACGTGACCACGCGCAACAAGCGCAAGGCAGACCGTCTATCGCACGCTTACGACGATTTGGAGCAGCGAATCGTGAAGATTATGGAGGAAGAGGAGCTAAATGCGCTTCGTCCAGATTTGAGCGGCGAAGAGATTATGGCGATTCTTGACCTCAAGCCTTCGCGCGAGGTTGGCCAGGCCTATTCGTTCCTGATGGAACTGCGTCTAGAAGAAGGCCCGCTCGGCCCAGATGAAGCGAAAAAACGCTTGCTTGACTGGTGGAATAGCCGGTAGGCTAGAGAGGTTGCGCGCGAGCCCTGTCTCGCAATCTGCAACAAAACCGATTGCACATTGTGCGGTCAACTATGCAAGACCCTCCTGTCACAGAAAGTCTGTGGCCGCTCTAGTCCAAAGGAGGTGGGTTCAATATGCATAAGTACGAGCTAATGGTGATCCTCGACCCAACAATCGAAGAACGCACCGTCGCTCCATCCCTAGATAAGTTCCTAAACGTAATCCGCAATGCTGAAGGCACTGTAGACAACGTTGACATCTGGGGCCGTCGCCGTCTGGCTTACGAAATCAAGAAGAACAACGAAGGCATCTACGCAGTAGTCAACATGACTGCTACTTCAGCTGCTGTTGTTGAGCTTGACCGCCAGCTAAAGCTTTCAGAAGCCGTTCTACGCACCAAGGTGCTACGCGCAGACGAGGCAGTTGTAAACATCAAGCCTGTAGAGGTTCCTGAAGTTTCAGCTGACGAAGCTGCTGCCGAAAAGGCACCTGCTGCTAAGAAGGCACCAGCCGCTAAGGCTGCACCAAAGACCAAGAAGGCCGAGTAAAGATCCATGGCCGGGGAAGTCAACGTCACGATTGTCGGCAATCTAGCCGACGATCCTGAACTGCGCTACACCCAGGGCGGAGTCGCTGTTGTTAGCGTTCGAGTAGGTTCAACCCCTCGCACCTTCAACCGCACCACTTCAGCTTGGGAAGATGGCGAAACCGTATGGGTTCGCTGCACCGCTTGGCGTGAAGTTGCTGAGAATGTTGCTCAGTCACTCACCAAGGGCACTCGCGTAGTTGTCACCGGTCGCCTAAAGGCACCATCTGCTTACCAGTCAGCTCAGGGCGAGGCTCGCGCCTCTCTAGAGCTCGAAATCGAAGAGATTGGCCCGTCATTGCGTTACGCAACCGCGGCTATTTCTCGTCGTGCTCGTGAAGCTGGCTCAGGCGCAGGTGCCGTTGCAGGCGATCCGTGGGGCGATGCACCAGCAGTATCGAAGGGCTCATCGAAGCCTGCCGACGACGCATGGGCAAACCCAGGAACCGCCGCTGGCGGCGACGACACCCCGTTCTAATCACTCGACTTTAGAAAAAATTTAGGAGAAATCATGGCTGCAAAGAGCGATCCTCGCAACAGCAAGAAGCCAAAGCGCAACGGAAAGAACCTCAAGGACGTTCCGGCTAAGGCAATCAAGGTTGGCGTTATTGACTACAAAGACGTCGCAACCCTACGTAAGTTCGTTTCGGACCGCGGCAAGATCCGCGCCCGTCGCATCACCGGTGTTTCAGTTCAGGAACAGCGCCTCATCGCCCGTGCCGTTAAGAACGCTCGCGAAATGGCTCTAATGCCATACGCAGGCGCTGGCCGCTAAGGAGAAATCACATGTCAAAGATCATTCTGACCAATGAGGTTTCAGGCCTCGGCTCTGCAGGCGACGTTGTTGAGGTAAAGGACGGCTTCGCTCGTAACTACCTTCTACCTCGTGGCTTTGCTGTTCTATGGAGCAAGGGTGGCGAGAAGCAGGTTGAGTCAATCAAGGCTGCTCGTCAGGCTCGCGCCCTAGCAACTGTCGAAGACGCACACGCACTAAAGGCTGCTCTTGAGGCTAAGTCGGTTCGACTTATCGTCAAGGCTGGCCAGGGCGGCCGTCTATTCGGCGCTGTCAAGACCGGCGATGTCGTTGCTGCTGTTTCAGCTGCCGGCCTAGGCGAGCTAGACAAGCGCAAGGTTGCTTTCGTTGCACCAATCAAGATTGCTGGTGAGCACCTAGCTACCGTTCGTCTACACGGCGACGTAGTTGCTACCATCACCCTTCAGGTTGTTGGCAAGAAGTAATAACAAGTTTCACGTGAAACGGGTCGCCTTCGGGCGGCCCGTTTCTGCTTTATGCGGATTTCGAAAATATCCACAACCCCCTAAAACCTGTGGATAACTTGGTTTGTTTACTTGGTTATCCACAACCTTTAGGTGAAGGTTTAGGGTTGAGTGTTTATAGTTGTCCACAGGCTAAAACCCATGTAATTGCTGGGAAAGCCGATTAATCCCACAATTTGCTAACAGGGTTATCCACACCTTACTAACAGATTCTCGGGCGTGTCCGGCGTGTTGTCCACAAAGTTATCCACAGGACGGTTTGGTGCTTGAATGTCTGACCTGTTTGATAGACAAGTACTCTCATACGAGGCTGGCCTTCGGCCGGCAGTTGTGCACCAATAGGAGAAGCTAATGTCGATGATTCAAGACGTATCGCGTTCGGCTGAACGCATGCTTCCTAACGACATGTTGGCCGAGCAAAGCGCCCTGGGCGGCATGCTGCTTTCCCAAGAGGCTTGTGCCGAGGTGTTCGAGAGCGTCAAGGGCAGCGACTTCTACGCGCCTAAGCACGAACTGATCTTTGAAGCCGTCGCAACCCTGTTTGGTAAGGGTGAGCCTATTGACGTGATCACCGTCACAGACGAGCTCATGAAGCAGGGAAACCTGGTCAAGGCCGGAAGCGCCGACTACCTTCACACGCTTACCTCGATTGTTCCGACCGCGGCAAACGCAGCGTTCTACGCCAAAATCGTCCAAGAGAAGGCAACGCTTCGTCGTCTAGTGGAGGTTGGCACCAAGATTGCTCAGTTGGGTTATGCCAACGAGGGTGATGTCGAAGATTTGGTCAACGAGGCCCAAGAGCGCGTTTACCAGGTTGGCGGAGCATCGGTCACCGAAGACTACGTGGGGCTAAGCACATCTATTGAGGCGGCAATCAACGAAATCGAGTCGGCGCAGAAGCGCGGCGGCGATATGGTCGGTGTTCCAACTGGCTTCATCGAGCTTGACGACCTAACCCACGGTTTCCACCCTGGCCAGCTAATCATTGTGGCTGCCCGACCAGCCGTCGGTAAGTCGACTATTGCTCTCGATTTTGCTCGTCACGCTGCGGTAAAAGCCAATAAGCCGACCATCTTCTTCTCACTCGAAATGGGTCGCGCGGAAATCGCGATGCGTTTGCTCTCTGCCGAATCCAACATTCAGCTGCAGAGCATGCGTAAGGGAACAATCGGCGACAACGAATGGGCTCGTTTGGCTCAGGTTCGAGGCCAGATCAACGATGCACCGCTCTACATCGACGACAGCCCGAACCTAACCCTTGTCGAAATCCGCGCTAAGTGCCGTCGTTTGGCTCAACGAGTGGGCCTAAAGATGGTCGTCATCGACTACATCCAGCTAATGACCTCGGGCAAAAAGGTTGAATCACGCCAGCAGGAAGTCTCCGAGTTCTCGCGTGCCCTAAAGCTGCTCGCCAAAGAGCTTCAGGTTCCGGTTATCGCACTGTCACAGCTAAACCGTCAAGCCGAACAGACGAAGGATAAGAAGCCGGAAATCTCCCACCTTCGTGAATCTGGATCACTTGAGCAGGATGCCGACGTCGTGATCTTGCTACACCGCGAGGGAATCGGTGAACGAGACCATCCACGCGCCGGCGAAGCCGACATCATCCTTGCAAAGCAGCGTTCTGGCCCAACCGGCACCGTCACCGTGGCGTTCCAGGGCCAATACTCGCGTTTCATGAACATGAAACAGTAGGTTCGCTAGGTTTAACCCATGGCTATCACTCAAACCCCAAGAATCGCACTGGCCGCTCGCGCGGCAATTAGCCTCGCGGTTGGTCTGTTTCTAACTTTCAGCCAGTCGCACGGTGCTGAAATCGGCCTTTTGGCCCTAGGTATCTTCGGTTTGAGCTTTGCTGTTCTAAATGGCCTCGCGTCGGTCGTTTTTCAAAAAGGCCTAGCCGCAATCGAGAACGTCCCACTCGTGATGGTTGCCTTGCTTATCGGCATATTTGCGCTCTCGGCTGCGAATGACGAGTTGGCTTTTAAGTTTTTGGTGACCGGCTGGGCGATCATCGCCGGCGCTTTCGAGCTCTACCAGTCTCGTCGAGCCGGTTTCAAGACCACAGCGGGCCGAGACCTGCTAATTAACTCCTGCTTTTCATTGCTATTGGCGGTGCTTTTCTTGTTGGCACCGCTTGATATCGTCTCGCAGGTGGGCTTCTTCGGCGCTTACCTGATGATGAGCGGTGTGCACATCGGCATCGCCGCAGCGTCGCCTGCCGCAAAGGCGTAGGCTTTATCCATGGCCAAAAAAACTCGCAAAAAAGCTGACGCGCGCTCGGCACGCACCTACATCTCGCTTTCATTCGTATCCGCCGTGTTTGTCGGTGTGATTGTTTGGGGCAACAGCCAGGACATCCAGCGCGTGGCCATCTGGTCAGGTCTGACCTTCATCGTCGTTCTCGTGACCATCGCCACCTTGGCGCTTTCGGTCAAGGATGAGCCTGCCGACGAAGGCAAGCCTCGCCTCAAGTAGGCGCAAAAACTTAAACGAAAAGGCACCCGCGAGGGTGCCTTTTCTGTTGTGCTGGCCGGCCTTGGCCAACCGAATGACAAGTTTTTACTTCTGAACGCGCTTTGCGAGTTCTTCGGCAAGACCCACGTAGGTGTGTGGGCGCAGGGTTAGCAAGCGGGCCTTGGCCTCTTCTCCGATCTCAAGCTGGTTTACGAACGCAATCATGTCGTCTCCCGAAAGGCGCTTTCCGCGGGTTAGCTCCTTGAGCAACGCATACGGGTCGCTGATTGACGAACGGCCAGCGGCCACCTCGGCGCGAATCACGGTCTGAATCGCTTCGCCCAGAATCTCCCAGTTGTCGCTGAGGTCGATGCCGAGCACTTCACGAGACAAAGCGATTTCGTTCAGGCCGCGGGTGACATTGTCGATTGCGAGTAGCGAGTGGCCGAAACCTAGGCCGATGTTGCGCTGTGAAGATGAGTCGGTCAGGTCGCGCTGCAAACGCGACGTGATCAAGGTCGAGGCAAGGCTGCCCAGGATGGCGTTCGACAGCTCGAGGTTTGACTCGGCGTTCTCGAAGCGAATCGGGTTGATCTTGTGAGGCATGGTCGATGAACCGGTGGCTCCAGGAACAGGAATCTGCTTGAAGTAGCCCATCGAGATGTATGACCAGATGTCGGTGCACAGGTTGTGCAGAATGCCGTTGAACAGGGTGACTGCCGAGTAAAGCTCGGCCTGCCAGTCGTGCGACTCAATCTGGGTGGTCAGCGGGTTCCAGGTGAGGCCAAGACCGGTGACGAAGTCTTCAGACTCCTTGGTCCAGTTCACATCCGGGGCTGCAACCACGTGTGCCGAGAAGGTTCCGGTGGCACCCGAGAACTTGCCTAGGTACTCGCCGTTCTCGATGCGCTTGACCTGGCGCTCTAGGCGGTGGATGAACACCGCGAGCTCCTTGCCCATGGTTGACGGGGTCGCCGGCTGGCCGTGGGTGTGTGAAAGCATCGCCGCGTCGGCGTATTCGGCGCTGAGTTCGCGCAGTTTGGTGAGCAACTTCTCGACGCGAGGCAGCCATACCTGCTGCACGGCATCGCGCACGGTGATTGCGTAGCTCAGGTTGTTGATGTCTTCGCTGGTGCAGGCAAAGTGAGTCAGCTCGAGAAGGTCGTTGCGACCAAG
>WLGA01000020.1 GCA_009703445.1 Actinomycetota bacterium
CAGCACTACGACATCATCTCGGCTTTCATAAAGTCGGTTCGCGGTTCCGACGCGGACGCTGCGATTCACTATCTCGCACGAATGATTGAAGGTGGCGAGGATCCACGGTTTATCGCAAGACGGCTCATGATTCTGGCGGCCGAAGACATCGGACTAGCCGACCCTCAGGCCCTCACGCTCGCGGTGTCTGCGGCAGAGACGGTCGCAATGATTGGCATGCCAGAGGGTCGCATTCCTTTGGCCGAAGCAACCATCTATTTGGCGCTGGCACCCAAGTCAAACACTGCCTACAACGCAATCAACTCTGCACTTGCTGACGTTCGCAACGGACTGGTTGGGCAGGTTCCAAATGCCCTGAAAAGCTCGAATTTTGCCAAGGCGCAAAGCCAGGGTGCCGGCGTCGGCTACGAATACCCTCATGACTCGAGCCGCGCAGTAGTTCCGCAGCGCTATCTCGATGACAAGGTTCTGGGGCGCAAGTATTACCTGCCCAAGGATGTTGGCCACGAGCGTGAGCTCGGTGAGAGATGGGTCAAACTTCGCGACATCATTCGTTCATTCAAGGGCAAATAGGCCTACCAATCCTCAGTAGGTCCTTGGCTTCGAGCCCTAGCGACTGCTAAGATTGTCAGGTTGCCGACTGGAACACTCAATCGCGGCTGTGCGAGTGTTCAACTACGGTGCGACTGTCCAATAGCCAGACAGTCCGTGGCAGAGGATCACCTCGATCCGACTTGTGAACAAAAACCGCTATAAGCGATCCGCATGGATCCATTGAAAGGAAAACGTGTCAAAAACCACACGTACCCGCAGCAAGACTCGTTTGTCTCGCGCGCTGGGAATTGCCCTAACCCCAAAGGCAGCTAAGTACCTAGAGAAGCGTCCATACGCTCCAGGTGAGCACGGCCGCACCAAGAAGAAGGCTGACAGCGACTACGCCGTTCGTCTTCGCGAGAAGCAGCGTCTACGCGCCCAGTACGGCATCCGTGAAGCACAGCTTCGCAAGACCTTCCAGGAAGCAAAGCGCGCAGATGGTCTAACTGGTGAAAACCTAGTAGAGCTTCTAGAAATGCGCCTCGACGCAGTTGTGCTACGTGCAGGCTTCGCCCGCACAATCGCACAGGCTCGTCAGATGGTTGTGCACCGTCACATCCTTGTCAACGGTGAGCGCGTCGACCGCCCATCATTCCGCGTAAAGCCAGGCCAGCTCGTGCACGTTCACGAGAAGTCTGAAATCACCGAGCCTTTCCAGGTTGCAGCAGCCGGCGGTCACGTCGACGTTCTTCCTCCGGTTCCTGGTTACCTAGACGTTCAGCTAGACAAGCTTCACGCGACTCTAGTTCGTCGTCCAAAGCGTGCCGAAGTTCCAGTTACCTGTGAAGTTCAGCTCGTTGTTGAGTACTACGCAGCTCGATAAATAAAATCGGTTTAGGAGTTCAGATGAGCGGTGGAGACGTAGCGGCATTGATCGCAGCGGGAGGATTCGTCCTCTTGGTGCTATTTGTTGCTGTGCCATTGCTAAAGCTTGGACGCGTTCTAGACGAGACTCGCAATTCAATTCGCGACCTCAACCAGACCGTTTCTCCACTTCTCTCTGAACTTACCGAAACCGTAACCTCGACCAACAAGCAGTTGGCCAAGGTAGACCAGATCACCGAGAACATCTCGGAGGTCACCACGAACGTCAGCTCACTCGTAGCCGTGTTCTCAGCAACCCTCGGTTCACCTTTGGTGAAGATCGCTGGCCTTACTCAGGGCCTCCGAAGCGCTCTGCTAGGCAAGAAGAAGTAGGTCAGTCAATGAAAAAAGCATTTTGGTTCATCACTGGCATTGCTGCCGGTCTAGTTGCGGCAGAGCAGCTTAAGAACAACCCAAAGGCTAAAGCGATTGCCGACGACGTAATGGCAAAGGTTCGCGAACTAGGCGACGTTGCCGCAGAAGGCTTCCGCGAACGCGAAGCTGAGCTGTCAGCTCAAAAGAAGCCTGCTGCAACCAAGGCTGCTTCAAAGCCTGCTTCGAACGCATAAGCATGCAGACTGCGGAAATCCGCCAGCGCTGGCTCGATTTTTTCGAGAGCAAAGGCCACACAGTTGTTCCTTCGGCTTCACTGATCAGTGAAGACCCATCACTACTTTTCACCGTTGCCGGTATGGTGCCATTCATCCCATACATGAGCGGTCTAGTGCCAGCCCCATTTGCGCGCGCTACCAGCGTTCAGAAGTGTGTCCGCACCCTAGACATCGAAGAGGTAGGCAAGACTACCCGTCACGGCACCTTCTTCCAGATGAACGGAAACTTCTCGTTCGGTGACTACTTCAAGAAGGAAGCCATCGCGTATGCCTGGGAGTTCCTCACCAAACCACAGTCAGAGGGCGGTCTAGAACTAGACAAGCAACTCCTGTGGGTCACCGTTTTCCAAGACGACGACGAATCCATCGAGATCTGGCGCGATGTTGCCGGAATTCCGATGGAACGCATTCAGCGCCGCGGGATGAAGGACAACTACTGGTCAACAGGCCAGCCAGGTCCTGCAGGCCCATGTTCAGAGATTTACTACGACCGCGGCCCAGCGTATGGTCGCGAGGGCGGCCCAGAAGCCGACGAAGACCGCTACATCGAAATCTGGAACCTCGTGTTCATGCAGTTCGAGCGCGGTCAGGGAACTGGCAAGGACAACTTTGAGATTCTTCGTGAACTTCCGAAGAAGAACATTGACACCGGTATGGGTCTTGAGCGCGTTGCGTTCCTCATGCAGGGCGTTGAAAACCTTTACGAGATCGACCAGGTTCGCCCGGTTCTTGATCTCGCGGCAAAGCTTTCCGGCAAGACCTACGGTGCCAGCGTTGAAGATGACGTTCGTCTTCGAGTTATCGCGGACCACATTCGTTCGGCTCTCATGCTCATTGGTGATGGCGTAACTCCTGCAAACGATGGTCGCGGCTATGTACTTCGTCGACTACTGCGTCGTTCGGTGCGTGCAATGCGTCTATTGGGTGTCGAAGGTGCAACTTTCACTGAGCTATTCACGGCATCAAAGGAAGCCATGAAGGCTTCTTACCCAGAGCTTGAAACAGATTTCGATCGAATCCTGAAGACCGCTGTTGCCGAAGAAGAAACCTTCATGCGCACCCTGGTCGCCGGAACCGTGTTCCTAGATGAGGCGATTGCTCACGCAAAGCAGGGCGGCGGTAAAGAGCTCAAGGGCGATGCAGCGTTCTTGTTGCACGACACCTACGGATTCCCAATCGACCTAACGCTTGAGGTTGCTGAAGAAGCAGGCTTGACCGTGGACCGCGATGGCTTCAAGGCGCTTATGACCGAGCAGCGCGACCGTGCGAAGGCCGACGCTCGCGAGAAGAAGCTCGGCGGAACCGACCTTTCGGTTTACTCAGCTTTCCGCGCCAAGGGCGTCACCAAGTTCACCGGCTACGAGGAACTTTCATCTGAAGGTCGAATCCTCGGTTTGATCGTGGACGGTAAAGACGCAGCGGTTGCAACCTCTGGTCAGATTGCCGAAGTCATCCTCGACGAAACTTCGTTTTACGCCGAATCGGGCGGTCAGGACTCTGACGCCGGATTCATCAACGGTGACGGCTTTGAGCTCGAGGTCCTCGACGTTCAAAAGCCTGTCAAGGGGCTAATCAGCCACAAGGTTTTGGTTCGCTCAGGTGAGGTTTCGGTCGGGGCGAAGGCTCAGACCGAGGTAGATGCAGACTGGCGCTTGGGCGCGTGTCAAGCACACTCGGGAACACACATCGTGCACGCAGCATTGCGTGAAGTTCTCGGCCCATCGGCCCTTCAGAGCGGTTCCTATAACAAGCCTGGTTACCTACGTCTTGACTTTGCCTGGGCTCAGTCACTTTCGCTCGAAACTCGCAGTGAGATTGAAGAAGTTACCAACCTTGCCATTCGCCGCGACCTTGCGGTTAGCGCTCAGCACATGAGCCTTCCAGAAGCGCGCGAATGGGGAGCAGTGGCGCTATTCGGTGAGACTTACGACGAGAGCGTTAGAGTCATCCAAGTTGGCGGACCTTGGTCACGCGAGCTTTGTGGTGGAACCCACGTATCGCGTAGCTCGCAGGTCGGTCTTGTCTCAATCATCGGAGAGTCTTCTGTCGGTTCAGGTTCACGCCGTCTCGAAGCGCTCGTCGGAATCGAAGCATTCCGTTCGCTGGCCACCGAGCGCGCACTGGTTGCCCGTCTTGGTGAAGCTCTGAAGAGCCCAAAGGCTGAGATCGAAGAGCGCCTAATGTCGACGATCGAAGAGCTAAAGCAGGCTCAACGTAAGCTAACCCAGATGCAGGCCGCGCAACTAGCGACTCGCATTCCAGAATTCACCTCAGCCGCAATCACCATCGGTTCAACGAAACTAGTTGAAGCCAACCTCGGCGAGGTTGGTTCGGTAGATGACCTTCGCGGCTTGGCTACTCAGATCCGTGAAATGCTCGGCACCGAATCTGGTGTCGTCGCACTATTCGGCGTAGTGGCAGAGAAGCCTATGGTTTTGATTGCCACAACCGAAGCCGCACGAGCTTCGGGTCACAAGGCCGGCAACCTAGTTCGCAGTGCAAGCCAGGTTCTAGGTGGCGGCGGTGGCGGCAAGGATGACCTCGCCCAGGGTGGCGGCGCAGATGTAGCCAAGATTGGCGAGGCACAGGCAGCTGTTCGCGGAGCGCTGGGAGCCTAGTGCGCCAGGGCCGTCGACTGGCTGTTGACGTTGGCAAGGTCAGAGTTGGCCTTGCTATCTCAGACTTTCACGGCATTCTCGCATCGCCACTGCAAAACATTGATAGACAAGCTGAAGACGTCGACACTGTCCGTCTGGTTTTAGCTGCCATCTCTGATGAAACCATAATTGAGACTTATTTCGGCCTGCCGGTATCGATGTCTGGGAAGGCTTCGGCTTCAACGGACGACGCCGTGGCTCTAGCGACCGCCTTTGCGGCCGCATCGAACATCCCAGTCAGGATGATTGACGAGCGATTGACTACGGTATCAGCCGGTTCGGCATTGCGAAGTTCTGGCAAAAACTCGAAAGATGGCCGCAAAGTGATCGATCAGATTGCTGCCACGCTTATCCTTGAGCAAGCTCTGGCCATGGAGAAGAACCTTGGTCAACAACCCGGCGTCGCATTGGAGGACTTGGATGTCTAAGTTCACTCGACGCCGCTTGGTGGTAGTAATCGCAGTTGCGGTTGTCGTTCTAGGTACTCTCACATTTGCAAACCGTTCGGCGATTCGTTCTAGCTTTGACCAACTCATCGGAAACGATTATCAAGGCGAGGGCTACAGTTCGATACTTTTCGAAGTTCAACCGGGAGACACCGGCGAATCAATCGCCAACTCGCTCGTAGACCAGGGCGTCGTAAAGAACTTCCGAACGATTTACAAACTTATCCTCGACGAGAACCCGAAGTTCTATCCAGGCACTTACAAACTGCGTCTACACATGTCTTCGCAAGCCGCGCTGAATGCTCTTTTGGACCCGGCTTCCTCGGTGACAAATCGAGTTCTAATCAAGGAAGGGTTGCGCGCAAGCGTCATCCTGGACGTACTAGCTAAGTCGACCGGAATTTCACGCAGTGAATTTCACGATGCCGCAAACCAACGAGAGGCAATCGGGCTTCCGGCGGATGCGGTTTCGGTAGAGGGCTACCTATTCCCGGCAACCTATACATTTTCACCGAAGGCAACCGCCGTCAGCATTTTGAAGACGATGATTTCAAGGACGCAAGAAGAACTGGATCGTTTTGGGGTCAAGGATTCCGATCGACACCGCGTTCTGACCATGGCCTCTGTGGTTCAGAGTGAAGCGCGACTGGAGCCCGACTTCTACAAGGTAAGTAGGGTCTTTTCCAACCGCATAAAGGCTGGAATGCACCTTCAATCGGATGCCACAGTGAGCTATGGAGTGAACGGTAAGACTGTGAGCACCTCGGCTGCAGATCGAGCCAATGACAACGGGTTCAACACCTACTTGCACCCAGGATTGCCTGTCGGCCCAATCAGTTCGCCGGGAGCCGTGGCAATCGATGCCGCGCTGAACCCAGCACCAGGCTCATGGTTGTTCTTCTGTGCAATCAACTTGAAGACAGGTGAAACAGTTTTCAGCACCACGTATGCGGAACACGGCAGGGCCGTTGCCCTGTGGCGAGCATGGATGAAGGAGAACCCAGGTTATGAATAAGCGGTTTGCTGTGCTCGGTTCACCAATCGAACACTCGAAGTCTCCGGCCATCCACCTTGCTGCGTATCGTGTTCTGGGCCTCGACTGGGAGTATGGTCGCGCCGAAGTGCAAAAGGGTTTACTACGCACCTTTATCGCGGGTCTCGGAGAAGTCTGGAACGGCTTCTCGGTGACCATGCCTTTGAAGGAAGAGGCTACGCGGTTTGCCGAGGAGCTTGATGATTACGCAAGCCTGACCGGGGCCACCAACACCCTGTTTCTAGATGAGTTTGGCAAGTGGCACGGATTCAACACGGATGTTTTCGGCATCGTTCAGGCCGTCACCGAAGCCCGAATCGGGCTCGTAAAGCATGCGCTTATCATTGGCTCGGGAGCTACCGCTACATCTGCGATGGTCGCGCTCAGCGTACTGAACCCGACCGCACAGGTCGAAGTGTTGGCACGTAATCCGGAATCTCGCAAAGCCTTGCTTGCGCTCGGGAAAAAACTCGGCTTGAAGGTTCGCACAGCTGGAGGCCTTCGCGCCGCCAGTCGAGTGTCTAACTTGACCATCTCTACCTTGCCGGCAGGTTCGCTCGACAAGAAGGCTGCCAAGTTAGCAAAGGCATTCTTCTGGAGGCCAAAGGGAGCACTGTTGGATGTTGCCTACAGCCCTTGGCCATCTGGGCTTGCACAGGCCTGGGCAGCAAAGGACAAGCGAACAATCAGCGGTCTAGAAATGCTGATTTGGCAGGCTGTTGCTCAAATTCGCATTTTCACAACTGGGTCTGCTGAACGAGAACTACCAAACGAAGTCGCAGTCGTCTCGGCAATGCACATAGCCGTCGAAAACGAGCAATAGCGCAGAACTGCCCGGTTCAACGGGCTCGGTGTGGCACAATTGAGAAATGCTACGTTGGATCACCGCTGGGGAGTCGCACGGCCCCGAATTAGTCGCCGTTCTTGAGGGTTTGCCCGCAGGTATCCCAGTCACGACCTCAGAAGTGCAGGCTGCACTCGCGCGTCGTCGTCTCGGTTATGGCCGCGGTGCCCGCATGAAGTTCGAACAAGACGAAGTATCGCTTAGTGGTGGCGTGCGTCACGGTCTCACCATGGGTGGCCCGGTTGCAATCACCGTCGGCAACACCGAATGGCCAAAGTGGCAAGATGTCATGTCTGCAGACCCGGTGGCTCCTGAAAAACTAACCGGTGCCCGCGCTGAAGCTCTAACCCGCCCACGACCAGGTCATGCTGATTTCACCGGTATGCAGAAGTACGGCTTCCTTGATTCTCGCCCTGTTCTAGAGCGCGCAAGCGCACGCGAGACCGCTGCGCGAGTAGCCCTAGGCGCCGTTGCATCCTCTTTCTTGAACGAGCTCGGTATTCAACTGGTCACACACACAGTTGGCATTGGCCCGGTTATGGCTCCACTTGGTTCAGCCATCCCGGCTCCTTCTGATGTAGCGATGCTTGATGAAGACCCAATGCGTTGCTTCGACAAGACCGTCTCTGCAGCAATGGTTGCCGAAGTCGACGAATGCCACAAGGATGGCGACACTCTTGGTGGCGTAGTCGAAACTTTGGTCTACGGACTACCTCCTGGCCTGGGCACTTTCGTTCACTGGGATCGCCGTCTTGATTCACAGTTGGCTGCCGCTTTGATGGGCATTCAGGCAATCAAGGGTGTTGAGGTTGGTGACGGTTTTGAGACCGCCCGCCGCCGCGGTTCGGTTGCACACGATGAGCTAGAGCGCGATGCAGACGGCGTCGTTCGACGCCTATCCGGTCGTGCCGGTGGAGTCGAAGGTGGCATGAGCAACGGTGACGTGCTTCGCGTCCGCGCTGCCATGAAACCAATCTCGACCATCCCGAAGGCTTTGGCCACTGTTGACGTCGCAACCGGCGAGGCAGCCAAGGCCCACCACCAGCGCTCAGATGTCTGTGCAGTTCCGGCCGCCGGAGTAGTTGCCGAGGCAATGGTTGCTCTTGTGATTGCTAACTCTGTTCTCGAAAAGTTCGGTGGCGACTCAGTTGCTGAAACCAAGCGAAACCTGAAGAGCTACCTAGACAACATCCCAGCAGTTCTAACTTCATTCGACGCACCAGCCTAAGCAAGTGTCAAAGTCGAGCGACACCATTGTTCTGATCGGCCCCATGGGGGTTGGCAAGACAACGATTGGTCGAAAGCTGGCCAAAGCACTAAAGCTGCCTTTCATTGACACCGACAACCTGATCAGCGACGAGCACGGACCCATCCCAGCGATCTTCGAAGAGCGTGGGGAACCAACCTTTAGAAGGCTGGAAGAAGAGGCACTGGAAAAGGCGATTCGCGAGAGTGCAGTTGTTGCAACCGGAGGAGGCGCAGTGATCAGCGCGCTGACCAGGAAGCGACTCAAGGACGTCACCGTGGTTTACCTATCGACCGATGGAAAACACATCGCCTCGAGATTGAAGAACGGTAACCGGCCATTGATTCAGAATGGCGTCGAAGACTGGCGAAGAATCTACGCGGAACGTAAGCCTCTCTATGTCGAAACCGCAGACTTCGAAATCAACACCAGCGGGCAACCGATCAGTGCAAGCATTCAAGACATCATCGAGAAACTAGGCAAGTAATGTCAAAAAACAAGGTCATTCAAGTTAAGGGCGTTGACCCTTACGACATCGTCATCGGTCGCGCGCTTCTTGGTGAAGTTGGTGCCGCCCTCGGCACTGCGGTGAAAAAGGTTTTGATCATTCACCCGGTCGGTTTGGCAGCATCAGCCGAGTTGCTCAAGTCGACTCTGGATGGTCAGGGGTACGAGACGATTCTCGCGGGAGTTCCTGATAGCGAGGATGCCAAGCGAGTGGAAGTTGCAGCGTTTTGCTGGGGCATTCTGGGCCAGTCTGACTTCACTCGAAGCGACGCGGTCATTGGCTTCGGGGGCGGCTCAACCACTGACCTAGCCGGGTTCGTGGCTGCCACCTGGTTGCGCGGAGTGAAACTCATCCAGGTTCCAACCACCCTTTTGGCAATGGTTGACGCAGCAATCGGCGGAAAAACGGGCATCAACACTGCCGAGGGCAAGAACCTGGTCGGCTGCTTCTATGCGCCGGCTGCCGTAATCATTGACCTAGATACCCTCGAATCTCTGCCTAAGAACGAGATTCTTGCCGGCTTCGGTGAAGTGGTCAAGTATGGCTTCATCGCCGATGAGCGCATCCTGGAACTTATCGAAGAAGACGTTGCAGTCGCCACCGACTCCAAGTCGGAAGTTTTTGCCGAACTCATCGAACGTTCGGTAGCCATCAAGGCTCGTGTCGTAGGGGAGGACTTCAAGGAGGCTGGCCTTCGCGAGATTCTCAACTACGGGCACACACTCGGTCACGCAATCGAGCTTGCCGAGCGCTACAAGTGGCGTCACGGCGCCGCGATTTCAATCGGTATGGTCTTCGTCGCCGAACTGGCCCGCCTGGCAGGTCGCCTGAGCGACGAGGCAGTCGATCGACACCGCAGCGTTCTGAACTTGATTGGCCTGCCAACCGAATACAAGGCAGAGAAGTGGGACCAATTGGTAGCCACAATGCAGCGCGACAAAAAGTCACGCGCTGGAACACTTCGATTCGTAGTGCTCGACGCGGTTGGCAAACCGACCATTATGGCCGCGCCTGCGCCTGAGTTGCTGCACGCTGCGTTCCAAGAGATTGTCGCCGGCTAGCGATAACCTAGAGCCATGCAAAAAGTACTAGTCCTCAACGGCCCAAACCTGGCACGTCTTGGTTCACGCGAACCCGACATCTATGGTTCAACCAACTACGAGGGTCTAGTGGCTGCTGTCACCGGGCTGGGTGCAGAACTTGGTCTGAGTGTCGATGTTCGTCAGACCGATAGCGAATCAGAGCTGATTGGGTGGCTTCACGAAGCCGTGGACGGCGGCCTTGACGTCGTGCTGAACCCAGCAGCGTTCACCCACTACTCATACGCACTTCGCGATGCCGCGGTTCAGGTCACCAAGAGTGGCAAGAAGCTGATCGAAGTTCACCTGAGCAACCCGCACACTCGCGAGGAATTCCGCCACACCAGCGTCATCTCAGGAGTAGCAACCGGCGTCATCGCAGGCTTTGGCCTGACCTCATACTTGCTCGCCCTTTCGGCTATCGCAAGCTAAGTAAAATCAACGCGCTTCAGTTAGACTGTTAGGCGCAGGGATTCCATCCCGCTATTTTTTTGCAACAAAACCTAAACCTTGAAAAGAGTGATTGTCATGGCAACTTCAAACGACTTGAAGAACGGCATGGTCCTAAACATCGAAGGTCAGCTATGGGCTGTCGTCGAGTTCCAGCACGTAAAGCCTGGCAAGGGCGCTGCGTTCGTTCGTTCGAAGCTCAAGAACGTTCTAACCGGCAAGGTTGTTGACCGCACCTTCAACGCTGGCGTAAAGATTGAGACCGCTAACGTCGACAAGCGCAACATGACTTATCTATACAACGATGGCGACGGGTTCATCTTCATGGATGCCGACACCTTCGACCAGGTTTCACTCTCAGAGGCAACCGTTGGCGACGCAGTCAACTACCTACTTGAGAATCAGGAAGCTACCGTTGCAATGCACGAGGGCAACCCAATCTACGTAGAACTTCCAGCATCAGTAGTGCTTGAGATCACCTACACCGAGCCTGGCCTTCAGGGCGACCGCTCATCAGGTGGCACCAAGCCTGCAACCGTAGAGACCGGCCTTCAGATTCAGGTCCCTCTATTCGTTGACAACGGCACCCGCGTCCGCGTAGACACCCGCACCGGTGACTACCTTGGCCGCGTAACCGACTAATCAGTTGAGCGCTAGAACTAAGGCACGCAAGCGTGCCGTTGACGCAGTCTTCGCGGCTGACCTGCGAAAGATCTCTCCGCTAACCCTTCTTGACGAAGTTGCCGCGCTTACGTCAGATCGACAGAACCAGGATGAAATCTTCGGCTACGCTCGCCAGATCGTGAACGGCGTTATCGAGAACTACGACGAGATCGATGATCTTCTCGACACGTATTCTCAAGGCTGGGCCATCGACCGCATGCCGAATCTCGACCGCGCTATTTTGCGCTGTGCAGTGTGGGAAATCATGCACAACGAAGATGTACCTGACGCCGTTGCGATCAACGAAGCTGTAGAGATGGCCAAGGAGTTGTCTACCGATGACTCTGGTTCATTCATCAACGGATTGCTTTCAAGGATTTCGGCCACCAAGGCTGCCAAGTAACTTGCACCACTGTTAGACTCTTACAAACATCCTTTAAGACCGTCCAGAGAGGCGGAGAAGGAGGTGGGCGTGTCCGCACGCACCGTCTTGAGCAGCGACGACATCGATCGCGCGGTTACCCGCATTGCTCATGAAATTCTCGAAGCCAACACTGCAATGCAGAAGAGTGGCACCTCAAACCTCGTAATCCTAGGCATTCCCACTCGCGGAGTCATGCTCGCCGAACGCATCGCGAAAGTAATCGCCCGGAATGAGCCCGGAACAGACATTTCTCAGCTTCTTGGCCGGCTCGACATCACCATGTATCGAGACGATTTGGCAACGAATCCGACTCGCGCAGTCACCGAAACCCTCATCCCAAGCCAAGGAATCGATGACAAGGTTGTCGTCTTGGTAGATGACGTTTTGTTCAGCGGTCGCACCATCCGGGCTGCTCTCGACGCTCTGAATGACTTTGGACGTCCGCGAGCCGTGAAGCTGGCTGTTCTGGTTGACAGAGGCCACCGTGAGTTGCCTATCCGTGCCGATTTCGTGGGTAAGAACCTGCCAACCGCGCGCGAAGAACGTATCAACGTCCACCTGACCGAATCGGATGCAGAGAACTCGGTGGTAATCGAATCATGATCAAGTACCTACTTTCAGCCGGCGACCTAACCCGCGATCAGGCCATCGAAATCCTCGATATCGCAGAAGGTATGGCCGACGTCAACGAACGCGAGATCAAGAAGCTGCCTACCCTTCGCGGCAAGACAGTGGTCAACCTATTCTTCGAGGATTCAACCCGAACTCGCATCTCTTTTGAGCTTGCGGCTAAGCGACTATCTGCCGACGTAATCAACTTCTCGGCGAAGGGCTCGAGCGTCTCGAAGGGTGAAAGCCTCAAAGACACCGCTCAAACCCTGGAGGCCATGGGCGCAGATGCGGTCGTTATCCGTCACCCGGCTAGCGGCGCTGCCAATGTCTTGGCACACAGCGGTTGGATCAACGGTGCAATCGTCAATGCTGGCGACGGAACGCACGAGCACCCGACTCAGGCTCTGCTCGACGCATTCACGATGCGCAAGCGCATTCACGGAGCCAATTCGAAGGGCAAGGCGCTCGAAGGCCTAAAGGTCGCGATCGTTGGAGATGTGCTGCATTCTCGCGTTGCCCGCTCAAACCTGTTGCTGCTCAACACCTTGGGAGCCGAAGTTCACTTCGTTGCACCACCGACCCTGCTTCCGGCAAACCCAAGCAACTGGAAGGCGAAGTTGCACTATTCGCTCGATGAGACTCTTCAGCTCGAGAAGCCAGATGTAGTCATGA
>WLGA01000021.1 GCA_009703445.1 Actinomycetota bacterium
GCGCTAATCTCAGGCCTGCCTTGGCTGCTGGAAATCATCCGGTGGGTCGGAGTCGCCTACCTAACCTGGTTCGGAATCAAGTCGATCATCAGCGCCACCAAAGACCAGTCGCTAGATGCAAGTGGCGTTGAAAGCAAGTCGGCAGCCAAGATCGCCGCCACCGTGGTCGGTCTCACCCTGCTAAACCCGCACGTCTACCTAGACACCGTGATTTTCGTTGGCGGAATCGGCAACACCTTCGGCGATAACCGGTGGTATTTCGCGTTCGGTGCAATGCTTGCCAGTGTGATCTGGTTCTTCGGAATCGGTTACGGCGCCAAGGCGGCATCCCGGTTTATGGCCAAGCCAGTCTTCTGGAAGGTGCTCGACAGCATCATCGCAGTAATCATGTTCACGCTGGCGGTAAGCCTCGCGTTCCTGAAGTTCTAATCGCCACCCAAACCTCAACCAATCGGAGCAATCATGACCAAGTGCCAGGTAGTCGCAATCTTTGAGCCAAAGCCAGAATTCTTGGATGAGGTGCGCGCGCTTCTAAACGAGGTGGCAGTTGGGGTGCGCACCGAGAATGGTTGCCTGTTCTATGACCTGTTCCAGGCGATCGACGGACGCCTGTGGTTCATCGAGGCGTGGGAGTCTCGCGAGCTTTGGCAAGAGCACAACGGTGCGCCTAGTGTTGCGCGCATCAAGGCTGGCATTGAGGGCAAGCTAGTCGTGCCGGTTGACGTGCACGAGATGTATGCGGCCTAGGCCTTAGGTTCCGCTGCTCCGCGCGCGAAGAACGCGGCGATCAGGATGAACGCGGCGATCACATAAAACATGTTGGTTAGACCCCAGGCCTGGCCAAGGAATCCGAGTAGCGGCGGGCCGACCAAGAACGCCATGTATCCGCTGCTTGCCACAAAGGCAACCTTGCGAGCTGCGTTCTCACCTTCGCCGGCAGCCGAAAGAAGAAGCGGGAACCCAAGGGCCACACCGCAACCCCACATGGCCGCACCGACGAATGCCACATAGACGTTGCCTGAAAGAATAATCAAAAGCATGCCGGCCACTCCGGTGAACGCACAGGCCTGAAGTGTGAGAACCCGGCCGAACTTGTCGGCTAGGTTGCCACCGAAGAAGCGGGTCAGGGTCATGGCTCCCAGCAAAATCGCGTAGCCAATTCCAGCCATTGTCGCGGTCTGATCGAAGTCGTCAACCAGCGCAATGGTCAGCCAGTCGTTCGATGCACCCTCTGCCAGGGTTAGCCCCAGGATGGCGATTGACAGGTAGATGACCGTTCGGCTGCGCCAGACGGCGACCTTGGGCTCCTTGACCTTCTCGGATGAGCTACTCGCGGCAAAGTCATCCTTGCCATTGGTTGCCGAAAGATACTTGGTCGTGAACAGGGGCAGAAGCACGGTGGCGCCGGCAACGGCAGTCATTTGCGCCAGTATGTCGATGTCGAGGCGGCTGGCCAGCGTTCCGATTCCAGCGCCGATGAAGGTGCCGATTGAAAACGCCGCGTGCATCTTCGGCAGAACCGTCTTGCCGGACGCGGTTTCGATGGCCGCGCCATCAACGTTGATGCCAACATCGGCGATGCCCATGCCCAAACCTGCGATGAAAGCCAGCAGGGCATAACCCGGCGCGCTGTGGTTGACGATGGCAATGGCCTCACCGACCAAGCCGACTAAGACCAGGGTCGAACCGAAGACGATGGAGGCGCGGGTGCCGAACTTGGCAATCAGCCGACCGGCCTGGGTCACCGACAGAATCGCGCCAAACGAACCGCAGAGCAGGATGATTCCGAGCTCGGCGGTGGTGACATTCACCAGTTCGCGAATCAGCGGAAGGCGCACAATGAGAGCCGCAGGAGCAAGCCCGAAGACGAAGAAATACAGGGCGATGGACGTGTGCCAAGCCTTTAGATTTGATGCCCCCGAAGCGTTAGTCATTTGGCAAGTCTAGAGCGGGTGGAAGGATTGAAGGCTGATTGGTGTTGTCTACAACATGAGCATTCCAAATGTAGAACTGACCATGCTGAACGGCAGCAAAGCAAACTTCGCTGATTTTGCCGGCAAGGCCATCCTGGTGGTCAATGTTGCCTCGCGCTGTGGCCTGACTCCCCAGTATGAAGCGCTTGAAGCACTGCAGAAGAAGTATGGCGCTCGCGGGTTCACCGTGCTGGGTGTGCCATCCGGGCAGTTTATGCAGGAGCTCAAGGCAAACGACGACATCGCTGAGTATTGCTCGACCACCTGGGGCGTGACCTTCCCGATGACCGAGAAGACCCCGGTGAACGGCCGTGGCCGCCACGCGCTTTATAAAGAGCTCGTCAAGACCAAGGATTCAATGGGTTTGGCTGGGCCGATCATGTGGAACTTCGAAAAGTTTTTGGTGCTGCCAAATGGCAAGATTCACCGATTCCGCCCTCAGACTCAGCCAGATGCACCCGAGATTGTTGCGCTGATTGAGGCGAACCTAGCTTCCTAGAGTTTTACGCGCCAGAGCACGGCGGCCGCAATCAGGCCGAACGTTCCCGAAATAATTAGCGGCACTACGCCGAACCCGTCACCAAGTGTCCAGGCTAGACCGGCCCAGATGCCTGCGATGAGAATGCCGAAGCCGCCGAGGCCCTGAAGTCTCGATTGCACGGTCAACTGCTGGTGATCGCCGGCTAGTTTCGAAACCCAAGACTTGCCGACCACGTCGTTCGCCGCCGAAAATCCGCCGTAAATCACGATTAGAGCGACGGCAAGAACGCGGTCATCCGTGAGGCCCAGGCCGGCATAAGCGATTCCGAAGCACACCAATCCCAGCGCATAGACGTGCTGCGGCTTCCACTTATCGGCGAGCAGACCGAACGGAAAATTCAGGCTCGCATAGGCGATGTTGAAAATCAGATAGGCGCCGACCACCTCGGTGACGGCCCAACCCTCTTGGCTAAGGTGCAGCATCAGCAGCGCATCCGGGAAGTTGGCTAGCGCGAAGAATGACAAAATCCAGATCACTCGCTTGACCTTCGGCGCGAGCACCTGGGTGTTGGCCGACGTCACTTCAGCCTTGCTCAGTTTCACCAGTCGCTTGGTGGCAGGGTCTTGATCTTTGATGAACAGCACGGCCAGTGTCGAAAGCACCGCCGGAATCACGGCGATCCAGAGCACTTCACGGATGTTGCCGTCGAAAACGGCCAAAAGCGCCAGTGCAAGAATCGGGCCGATAACCGCGCCCGTGGTGTCTGCGGTTCGGTGAAAACCAATCACGCGACCCCGATGGGTCTTATCGACACCTTGAACCAGGATGGCGTCTCGCGCCGCCGAACGCATTCCTTTGCCTAGGCGGTCAACCACGCGACCAAACAAAACCACTGGCCAAACCGAAGCGAGGGCAATGATGAACTTGCCGAGAGTTGCCCCCGAATAGCCCACGAAAACCATGACTTTGCGGGGGATCCAGCGGTTCATCCAGGCGCTGCCCAACTTGGTGAGCGACATTGCGCCCTCGGCCGCACCTTCGATTGCGCCAATCACCGCGGCCGGAGCACCGAGCACGGTGTTCAGGAATATTGGCATGATCGGATAAAGCATCTCGCTGGCTGCGTCCTGCAGCAGCGAAACCCAAGAAATCGCAAACAGGTTGCGCGTCAGCCATACCGGGCGCTTTGGCTTCATCATGCTCTGAGTTTAGGTCGCGGAGAGGCGGCCGGCGGCCAGTTCAAGGATGGCCAGAGCGGCCAAGCGCACGGTGCGGCCATCTGCCGAGTCGATGCTGGCGTCGATTTCGGTGAAGTCAACTGAGCGCACCTGTGAGTAGCGACCGGCCTCGAAAGCTAGCTGACGGAATTCGTCGGCGCTGATTCCGCCTGGTGCTGCGGCCGGGCAGGCCGGCACCACACTGCGGTCACAGACATCCACGTCGAAGTCAACGTGCACCGGGCCTCCGGCCGCACCTGCGATTGAGACCGCTTCGGCCATAACATCGGCCATGGTTCGATCGCGAAGAGCCGAGCGCGGAATCACATGGATGCCAAGGTCGCGGGCTCGGGCGGCATAGGCCGGTGAGTTCGAGAAGTCAGCGATGCCGATCTGCACGATGCGGCGACCATCCAAGCCAATTTCATCGACTAGGCGGCGCACCGGTGAGCCATTGCTCACGCCGTCGCGCAGGTCGTGGTGGGCATCGAGGGTGATCAGTCCTGCGGTTCCGATGTGCGCGCCGAATACTCCGCGAGCCATCGCATAGGTTACCGAGTTATCGCCGCCGAGGCCGATGGCTAGCCCAGCATGGGCCGAAATGTCTGTAGCCAGTTGGCTGGTGCGTGCCTCTCCAGCTTCTGAATCAGGGTCGGCCACATCGCCAAAGTCGGCAAAGGCGAGCTGGGACACATCGGTTTCAGTTGACCAGTTGAAGGTCGAATAGCGCTGCAGGGCTGCACGGATGGCGGCCGGTGTGGTGTGAGCGTTTGTCGGCGAGATCGAGGTCAGGTGGGCTGGGATGCCCATCAGACCAAGGTCATAGTTGCGCCCAGGTTCTGCGCTTCTCAGCCAAGCCGAGGCGCGAGGCCAGAGCTCATCTTCTCTAGGTGCAGACATGGCTTAGTGCTTCAGCAATTCGGCTGCGGCCTCGAGCTCAGGAGCCAAGAAGCGGTCTGGCCCATTGCCCGGAACCACCTGGCGAAGACGTGTAATCAGTGCCTTGGTAACCGGGGCCGGTTCGTGTGGTGCGCGAAGTTCAACAGCGCGGGCCGCGGCCGTTAGTTCCACAGCCAAAATCATGCGCAAGTTATCAACAACTTTGCGGAGTTTGCGACCGGCATGCCAGCCCATCGACACGTGATCTTCTTGCATCGCCGAAGAAGGGATGCTGTCGACCGAGGCCGGGGCGGCCAGGCGCTTGTTCTCTGAGACAAGGCCAGCCTGGGTGTACTGAGCAATCATCAGTCCGCTGTCGACACCGGCATCGTGAGCCAAGAACGGAGGCAAGCCAGATGAACGATTTTGATCGAGCATTCTGTCGGTGCGACGCTCAGACATAGAGCCGAGGTCGGTAGCCGGAATAGCCATGAAATCAAGGATGTAGGCAACCGGAGCTCCGTGGAAGTTTCCGTTTGAAGTGACCTCGCCCGACTCAAGCACGACCGGGTTGTCGATTGCCGCGGCTAGCTCTCGGCCGGCCACGATTGACGCGTAGGCAACGGTGTCACGGAGACCGCCGGTAACCTGTGGTGCGCAGCGAAGCGAATAGGCGTCTTGCACCTTGTTGTCTCCAACGCGGTGTGAGGCAACGATTGCCGAACCGGCCATTGCGTTGAACATGTTGGCGGCGCTGGTTGCCTGGCCCGGGTGCGGTCGAAGATCTGCGTGCAGTTCGGCGCGGAATACCTGGTCGGTGCCCATGAGACCTTCAACACTCATCGCGGCGATGACATCTGCATAATCGGCTAGTCGCTCGAGGTCGTCGATTGCCAGGATGGCCATGCCGAGCATGCCATCCGTGCCATTGATAAGGGCGAGGCCTTCCTTTTCGCGAAGCTCGACCGGTGCAATGCCCGCCTCGGCAAGCAGTTCGGTGACAGGGCGCTCGACACCTTTGGAATCGAAGGCTCGGCCCTCACCCATGATGACGAGTGCGCAGTGGGCGAGCGGTGCAAGGTCGCCAGAGCAACCGAGTGAGCCGAACTCGTGCACGAAAGGCGTGATGCCAGCATTCAGGATGGCGGCCATGGTCTCGGCGACCACTGGTCGGGCTCCGGTGCGGCCGCTGGCAAGGGTCTTCAGGCGAAGCAGCATCAATGCGCGAACAACCTCGCGTTCGACCGGGGCTCCCATGCCGGCAGCGTGCGAGCGAACGAGCGATTTCTGCAGCTGAACGCGATCCTCGATGGCGATGTGACGGTTGGCTAGGGCGCCAAAGCCGGTCGAGATGCCGTAGACCGGAGTCGCTCCGTTGGCCAGCGCTTCGATGTGCGCGCGGGTCTTTGCCATGCCGGCGAGAGCCTCGGCCGAAATGACAACTTTGGCGTCGCGACGGGCAACTGCAATCACATCGGCTGCGGTCATCCCGGTCGAATTGATGGTGACGGTCTGGTTAGTCATGTGAATGCCCTTGCTTGCTGTGCCCGGATGGGTCGATGAGTTTGCCGTTTCGCCAGGTTTGACCGATGAGGTTCACGCCCGGGCGATAGGCCAGGTGTTGGTGTGATGGTGCGTTGAGAATGACAAAATCTGCAGCGGCACCGAGGCCGAGGTGGCCGATGTCTCGGCGTCTGAGGGCGGCTGCGCCACCTGCGGTTGCCGACCAGAGAGCTTCGGCCGGGCTCATCTGCATTTCGCGCACCGCAACCGCGATGCAGAAAGGCATGGATGTTGTGTAGCTCGAACCAGGGTTGCAGTCGGTGGCCACCGCCACGGTCGCGCCGGCATCAATGAGTCGGCGGGCATCCGGGTATGCCGAGCGAGTGGAGAACTCGGCGCCCGGCAGCAAGGTTGCGACGGTGTTGGATCCAGCCAAAAGCTCGATGTCTCGGTCGCTCAGGTGGGTGCAGTGGTCGGCCGATGCGCAGTCGAGCTCGACCGCAAGTTCGATTGCACCGATGTTGCTGAGTTGGTTGGCGTGGATTCTCGGGGCCAGATCGGCTGCAATTCCAGCGGTCAGAATCTCGCGAGCCTGGTCAACGTCGAATGCACCCCGGTCGCAGAACACGTCAATCCATTTCGAGTGGGCGGCGGCACCTGTCAGCATCTCGCCGCTCACGAGTGAGACGTATTCGTCCACACCTGGCTGGCCGCGCTCTGCAAACTCGGCCGGCACCACGTGTGCTCCTAAGAAGGTGGTTTCGTCGGTGTGGGCGGCAGCAATCCGCAGCGAACGAACCTCGTCTTCAACCGAAAGCCCATAGCCGCTCTTCGTTTCGAAGGTTGTGATGCCGCTGGCGTGCATCTCGGTAACCAGCCTGCGCAGATTCGCGGTCAGCTCGTCATCGGTGGCGGCACGGGTTGCTGCCACAGTGGTCTTGATGCCTCCGGCAGAGTATGGCTTACCTTCCATCCGCGCTGAAAATTCGGCGGCACGATCGCCGGCGAACATCAGGTGGGCGTGGGAGTCAACGAAGCCTGGGATGACGGCTTGGCCGCCAACATCCACGTGGGAGTCGGCTTCTGGCAGGTTGGCACTGTCGCCAACCCAAGCCACTCTTCCATGCTCGATGACCATGCCCGCGCCTGAGCGCTCGCCGATTTTGCCAGCACCGAGCGTCTCGTCATTGGTGACGAGTGACCCGATGTTGGCTATAGCGACGCTGCTCACAAATCGAACCTATTCGATATCGAGCATCGGCACGTGCACGTGCTTGTGACGAGCCACTTCCTTAGCGATGTCATAGCCGGCATCTACGTGACGAATCACACCCATACCAGGGTCGTTGGTGAGCACGCGGTTTAGTTTTTCGCCGGCTAGCGCGGTGCCATCGGCAACGGTAACCTGACCCGCGTGGATCGAACGGCCCATGCCAACGCCACCACCGTGGTGCAGTGAAACCCAAGCTGCACCAGAGGCTACGTTTAGCATCGCGTTCAAAATCGGCCAGTCGGCAATCGCATCCGAGCCATCGAGCATTGCTTCGGTCTCGCGGTAAGGCGAGGCAACCGAGCCACAGTCGAGGTGGTCACGACCGATAACGATCGGCGCAGAAACCTCGCCGCGGGCGACTAGATCGTTGAAAGCGGCGCCGGCCTTCTCGCGCTCGCCGTATCCGAGCCAGCAAATGCGAGCTGGCAGACCCTGGAACTGAACGCGCTCCTGAGCCATCTTGATCCAGCGGTGCAGGTGCTTGTTCTCAGGGAAGAGTTCAAGGATGGCCTGGTCGGTGCGGTAGATGTCCTTCGGGTCACCCGAAAGTGCAACCCAACGGAATGGGCCCTTACCCTCGCAGAACAGCGGGCGGATGTAAGCCGGCACGAAGCCAGGGAATGCGAACGGACGCTCGTATCCACCCTGGCGAGCCTCATCGCGGATGGAGTTGCCGTAGTCGAAGACCACCGCACCCTTATCCATGAAGCCAACCATGGCCTCAACGTGACGAGCCATCGATTCCTGTGAGCGCTTGGTGAAGTCGGCTGGGTCATCGATGCGAGCCTGGGCGGCCGAGTCGAAGTCCATTCCGGCTGGGATGTAGAACAGCGGGTCGTGCGCCGAAGTCTGGTCGGTGACGATGTCAACCGGAACTTCGCGGCGAAGTAGCTCTGGAAGAACTTCGGCCGCATTGCCAACTAGACCGATCGAGATGGCAAGCTTTTGGTTCTTCGCCTGAACTGCGCGGTCGATTGCGACATCCAGGTTGTCGTAGACCTCGTCGAGGTAGCGGTCGGCGACGCGACGGCGAAGACGTGATTCATCCACGTCGATGATGAGGCAGGTACCCTCGTTCATGGTGACGGCCAGTGGCTGAGCGCCACCCATGCCACCGCAACCGCCGGTGACGGTCAGGGTTCCGGCCAGGGTGCCGCCGAAGTCCTTCTCTGCAACGGCCGCGAAGGTCTCATAGGTTCCCTGCAGGATACCCTGGGTGCCGATGTAGATCCATGAACCCGCGGTCATCTGGCCATACATGGTCAGGCCTAGGTTCTCTAGGCGGCGGAACTCAGGCCAGTTGGCCCAGTCGCCCACCAAGTTTGAGTTCGCGAGTAGCACTCGTGGAGCCCACTCGTGAGTGCGGAAAACACCGACCGGCTTGCCAGACTGAACCAGCATGGTCTCGTCGTCTTCGAGGTTGGTCAGGGTCTTGACCATCGCATCGAAGCTCGCCCAGTTGCGGGCTGCCTTGCCGGTGCCGCCGTAAACCACGAGGTTTTCTGGGTGCTCGGCAACGGCCGGGTCAAGGTTGTTGTGCAGCATGCGAAGCGCAGCTTCTTGTGCCCAGCCTTTGGCGGTGAGGTTTGATCCGGTGGCGGCGTGCAGTGGGCCGCGAGTTGAAGTGGTCATAGGTCAATAAAACTGGCATTTTGCCCGCACGCCAACTAGGTTTTTGATGCTACTGTCTGAAATACGAGATTAGGAATTCCCGATGACCAATGTGCCAGCAGCCAGCCGAGCGTTGCTGATTCTGCGCACTCTCGCAAAGGCCGGTGCGCCGATGCCCGCCGCGGCAATTGCCACTCGTGTTGGCATCCCGCGCTCTTCGACCTATCACCTGTTGACCGCTATGCAAGAGAGCGGTTTCGTCATGCACTTCCCCGAGGACGAGCGCTGGGGCCTCGGCGTCGGCGCATTCGAACTCGGTTCGGCATACCTGCGCCACGACCCGCTCGAACGCCAGGCTCGCCCATTGCTCACGAAGCTGGTTCGCGAGACTGAAACCAAGTTGCCGGCGGTTGCCCAACTCGGAATTTTGCAGGGTTCCGAACTTCTATATCTGGCCCGTGAGGTGCCGCACCGCCCGGTTACCCTGGTCACCGAGGTGGGTGTTCGCCTTCCGGCCCACCTGACGGCGTCTGGTCGTGCCATCCTGGCCGGCTTGGATGCTGCGCAGGTGCGCGCAACCTTCGCGAATAACAAAAGTTTCATCGATCGGACCGGGCTCGGCCCGACCAACCTGCGCGAATTGACCGCATTGCTGCGAGATGAGGCTGCCGCCGGTTTTAGTTCCGAGGATGGGTTTATTACCCAGGGGTATTCTTCGATCGCGGTCGCCGCAAAGAATCACTTGGGGCTATCTGTTGCGGCAATTGCGCTGACCTTCAGGTCTGAAGACGCGGATTCGGGGTTGAGAGCAGAACTCGCGGTTGCTCTAAAGGCTGCCGGAGCCGAACTCAGCAAGCGCCTCGGTGGGCACTAGCCCTGGGAATCCAAATCTTTCTGCGTTAGGGCTTTTGGTTTTTCGGTGCCGTAATCTATCCAGCCAACCCGATTCAAGTCACGAGAAAACGAAATCACGAGCTGAAAATCATCCGGGTTCACCGAGTTTCCGCGGCTCAATGCATAAATCTTGCCCCAGCCATCGGCCTTGCCATCGTCATAGAGAACCACGCCTTGATAGAAGTTCGAACCATCGGATCCGGTGAGTTTGACGCCCAGGGCTTGACCGCAAAGATCGGTCACTTCGGCGGTGTTCTGCGGAAGTTTGTAGGCGGAATAACCGTAGGTCGAATAGGCGACGGAGCCCAGCTCTTTGCCGAGGGCAACGAAGTCTCGGCAAACTGCGGCAGTTTCGGTTGAAGATGACGCTTGGAAGGATGGCTCATAAAGCGGCTGTGAACACAGTAGGTACATACCGATGCAACCGCTGGCCATGTCGCCGGTTGGGGTGAAAACAGTTTTAGCGACAACACTTTTCACTGTAGCGACATATGGGTCGGTTGGCACGGTGCAACCGGTGAGGCCGAAAAGAAGCGCGAGAGCCGAAAATAGGCTGACGATGCGCTTCATAATTCCACTAGCCCTCGGTTGACTCTTCGCTAACGTCGTTCCAGAGTTCATCTTCTTCTGGCTTCAAGATCGAATAGGCGACTACCGCAGTGACGGCGAGGGCAATGCCAACCGCAGCCCATCCATAGACAGGGCTCTTTGCTGGCTTTGAGACCCGCTTTGCGGCCTGCTTGGCCACTTGCTTGGCAACCTGCTTCGCTGTCATCGCACCAACTGCGGTCGCGGCAGAAACCTTCTTTGCGCCGGCGGTAGCGTCATCCCAGATTTCGCTAATAGCGGGCAACAGTTCGAGCAATTCGTGTAGGTCGAGTTTCTTAGCCATGAAACAATAGTAGGCATGACTGCACACACTTCAGTAGCGACCATCAACACCAACCATGGCGCCATCAAAATCAACCTATTCGGCAACCACGCACCTAAGACCGTCGAGAACTTCGAAGGCCTAGCCACCGGCTCAATCGAGTGGCGCGACCCACGCACCGGCGAGGTTCAGACCGGCAAGCCGCTATACAACGGCGTAATCTTCCACCGCATCATCCAGCAGTTCATGCTGCAGGGCGGAGACCCAACCGGCACCGGTATGGGTGGCCCTGGCTATCAGTTCGGCGACGAAATCAACGCAGAGCTCAACTTCAACGAGCCTTACAAGCTAGCCATGGCAAACGCAGGCCCTGGCACCAACGGTTCTCAGTTCTTCATCACCACCGCACCAACCACTTGGTTGTTCGGTAAGCACACCGTTTTCGGTGAGGTCGCTGACGAAGAGTCAAAGGCTGTTTGCATGAAGATTGAGGGCGTCGACTGCGACGGCCGCGACAAGCCTCTTGCCGATGTGATCATCGAGTCAATCTCAATCGAAAAGGTCTAATGACCTGTTACCGACACCCAGACCGCGAGGCATACGTTCGTTGCCAGCGGTGTGAACGCTTTATCTGCCCTGAGTGCCAGGTTGAAGCAAGTGTCGGTTTCTTGTGCCCGGATGACGCCGGCGGAACGGTTACCCAACTGAACCGCCGGCGCACCCGCGCCGCACGCATCCGTCAATCGGGCCCTCGCCCGGTTGTCAGCCTCTCACTCATCGCCGTGAACGTGGCCATCTGGTTGCTTCAGGTTATGCCTGGGTCATACGTGACCGACTTGTTGGCTTATGTGCCACAGCTCACCGGCATTCAGCCTTGGCGCATGCTCACCGCGGGCTTCGTTCACGACCCGTCGAACTTCCTGCATCTTCTGCTGAACATGTATTCGCTTTACATCTTCGGCCAGGTTCTTGAGCCGATGCTCGGCCGCGCCCGCTTCCTAGCGCTCTACCTAATCTCCGTATTCGGTGGCTCGGTTGGCGTCTTGTTGCTTGCCAACCCAGACAACTGGGTGGTCGGCGCTTCGGGTGCGATCTTCGGCCTAATGGCCGCATACTTTGTGATTCTGCGCCAGCTCGGCCAGAACTCGGGCCAAATGCTTGGCCTAATCGCGATTAACCTTGTCTTCGGATTCTTCTCATCCGGGGTCAGCTGGGAGGGTCACGTGGGTGGCCTGGTCACCGGTGGAGTAGTCGCCCTAGTTCTTGCCAACACCAGGATGCTGTCGCAGCAATCAGCCCAGCGCCTCGGCCTGGTTGGCGTGGTGCTAGCGCTGGTGCTGTTGACCGTGTTCCGGATGCAGGTTCTCGGGCTATAAACGCCTGCTTGCCACTCAACTTTTGAGCAAAGAAAAACCGCCCAAGTCTTTTGACCGGGCGGTTTTTGAATTCTTGTGGGATTACTTCCAGCGGGTAGACATTCCGAAACCGACCATGGCAATGCCGAAGCCGATAAGGATGTTCCAGTTCTGAAGGTTCCAAGGAGTGCCGGCACCTAGTGGGAACTGTGCGCTCGACACGTAGTAGGTGATGATCCAGGCTAGACCGAGGATCATGAAGCCGAACATGACTGGCTTGAACCAGACCGGGTTAGGCAGCTCTTCGGTGTTCTCGGTCGGCAACTTTGGCGCGCGAGGCTTTGAAACCTTTGCAGGCTTCTTACGTGATGATGATTCAGGCATGCGGTAATTCTAATGCCATTGTGGTTGACGGTAGGCTTAAATCAACATGACAAAGATTTTGGTTCTCGACAACTACGACAGCTTCGTTTA
>WLGA01000022.1 GCA_009703445.1 Actinomycetota bacterium
CCAACCAGAGCAATCGTGCACACGAATGCTGCCGCACGGTGTTCTTCTGCTACGTCTGAAAGCTGCGACAGCAACAACTGGCGATTGGCGATGTTGTCTCGACCGCCGGCCCATCTTGCACTGAAAATGCCAGGTGAACCACCGAGAATCTCGACCGCGATACCCGAATCGTCGGCCATTGCGGTCATCCCGGTATGGGCGTAGGCAGCGCGCGCCTTGATCAGAGCGTTCTCTAGGTAACTGGTGCCATCTTCGATTGGCTCAGGTCCGTCATAACCAACCAGCTCCAGCCCGGCCACCGAAGCGCCGAGGATTGCTCCGAGCTCGGTCACCTTGTGCGCGTTGTGGGTGGCCAAGACAATCTTCATTAGTTGCCGGCCTCGGCGAGGATGGCCTGCTGAATCAGGGTCAACTCGGATGTGCCCTTCAATGCGATGTCCAGCAATGCATTTAGTTCGTCGCGGTCGAAAGGAACGCCTTCTGCGGTTCCCTGAACTTCGACGAATTTTCCGCTGCCGGTGACAACTACGTTCATGTCGGTTTCCGCGCGAACATCCTCGCTGTAGGCAAGGTCGAGGAACGGAACACCATCGATGATGCCGACCGAGATGGCCGCGACGCTGTCGCTAAGCGGCTTTGATTTCTGGGCGATGAACTTGTTTTTCTTGCCCCACTCGATGGCGTCAGCCAGTGCGATAAAGGCGCCGGTGATCGCTGCAGTGCGAGTGCCACCATCGGCTTGCAGCACGTCGCAGTCGATGACGATTGTGTTTTCACCGAGTTCCCGTACGTCGACAACAGCACGCAGGCTACGACCGATCAGTCGAGAAATCTCGTGGGTTCGGCCACCGATTTTGCCCTTGACGGCTTCGCGATCGTTTCGGGTGTGAGTGGCGCGAGGAAGCATTGCATACTCGGCGGTAACCCAACCTTCACCCTTACCGACCTTCCAACGCGGAACCCCGTTGGTGAACGATGCGGTACACAACACCTTGGTGCCACCAAACGAGATGAGAGCTGACCCTTCGGCGTGCTCGCTCCAGCCGCGCTCGACGGTAACGGTTCGAAGTTGGTCTGCGGTTCTGCCATCGGCACGAAGGGTCATGATTCTCCTATTGATAAAAGTTGATTAGCCGAGGTGCTCGACGCGAGCAACCTCTGGGCCTAGAAAACGTCTGGCAAGTTTGCCAAAAGCGGCTGCGTCGCCGGTGGCTTGGAATCGCAGTGTTGGAGCGGCTTCGGAAGTTCGCTGCAAGTCGTGCGCCACCAAAGTGCGGTAGACATCCTTGGCGGTCTCCTCAGCGCTGGAAACCAGAGTTACGTCTTCGCCCATCACGTATGAAATGGCACCGGTGAGCAGCGGATAGTGGGTGCAACCCAACACCAAGGTGTCGACGCCCGAGTCGCGGATTGGGCCGAGGTAACTCTCGGCCGCGGCCAAAAGCTCTGGCCCCGAGGTGATTCCGCGTTCAACGAAATCAACAAAACTTGGGCAGGCAACACTCTTGATGTCTAGGTCGACGGCAGCGGCAAAGGCGTCGTCATAGGCCTTCGAGGTAACTGTTGCCATCGTGCCAATCACGCCGACCTTGCGGTTTCTGGTTGAGGCAACCGCTCGTCGAACTGCTGGCTGAATAACTTCGACAACCGGGATGCCGCGGCCCTCGGTGTAACGTTCGCGAGCGTCTCGCAAAACCGCCGCCGATGCCGAGTTGCAGGCAATTACTAGAAGCTTTACGCCTTCGTCGACCAGGCGATCCATGACTTTGAGTGCGAGCTCGCGCACCTCGGGGATGCTCTTTGGGCCGTAAGGCGTGTTGGCTGTGTCGCCAACATAAATGATCGATTCATTGGGCAACTGGTCGATGATTGCTCGTGCGACGGTAAGGCCGCCAACTCCCGAGTCAAAAATACCGATAGGTGCATCATTCACAAGGATGAGTCTACCTTCGGGCTATTTATCTGGGTTGGAACTCTTTGGGTCTTCTGGGCGGAGCCCTTCATAGATGTCTTTGCAGGTCGGGCAAATCGGAAACTTTTCAGGGTCACGACCCGGAACCCAAGTCTTGCCACAGAGTGCGACTACCGGAGTTCCTAGAACGGCTGATTCAACAATCTTTTCCTTGCGGACATAGTGCGAGTTTCGTTCGTGGTCGCCCGGGTCAACGTTTTGAACCTGCTCTTCGAGCAGCGTCGAGCCTGCGGTCTGACCGCCGATATCTTCGCGTCCAAAATCATCCATGAAAAACTCCTTGTTACTGGTTTCCAGCGTCACCCAAGACTACATTCAAGGTCACGCTCTTGCCATCACGGATGAGGTCAAGCGTGGCCTTCGAACCAGCCTTCTCTTGTCTAACTGCTGCGGTAAGTTCGCTGGCAGAGTTGATCGCGACACCGTTGAACTTTGTGATGATGTCACCCTCCAACACTCCAGCCTTTTCGGCTGCGCCACCCGCGGTCAGTTTGAGCACCTTCGCGCCGACACTGAAACTTGCAGCTGCATCCGAGTTAGCCGAATCACTCACCATCGCGCCAAGCAGGCCGTGGCTTGCAGAACCGGTTGACATGATTTCTTCGGCAATACGCTTCGCCACATTCGATGGAATGGCAAACCCGACTCCGATGCTTCCCGAGGTGCCTCCAGCATTGGCAATTGCCACGTTGATGCCGATTAGCTGCCCCTGCTGATTCAGCAAGGCGCCGCCCGAGTTACCCGGGTTGATTGCCGCATCGGTCTGAATAACTCGCAGGTTAATTGACTCACCAGAACCGTTGTAGAACTGCAGGCCGCCGCCGCTTGAGTTATCTGGCGCCGCTGCCGAGGCAACCTGGATGGTTCGGTTCAGCGCCGAAACGATTCCCTTGGTTACGGTGTTGGAAAGACCGAGTGGGGCACCAATCGCTAGCGTTGCATCTCCAACGTTCAAAGCGTTCGAATCGGCAAAGTCAATCGGGGTGAACTGGATTCCAGCTGACACCTTGATTACTGCAAGGTCGTTTGTCGGATCAGTGCCGACCACCTTTGCAGGATAAATGTGGCCGTCATAAGTCTTGACCTCGACCTTTACCGCTGAGGTAGCGCCATCCAATGTGACCACATGTGTGTTGGTCAATAGGTAGCCGTCAGCGGTGAGGAAGACGCCTGAACCGTTTCCGCCACCAGAAGAGCTCGAGACCGAGATTGTGGCCACAGATGGCGAAGCTTTTGCTGCCGCGGCGGTCACCCAGGTGACGCTATCTGCGTTGTTGACAACGACCGGAGCCGGACGAGTCCAATAGTTGTAAACGCCGATGCCGACACCTGCTCCGATGGCAGCTCCGAGAGAGGCGCCGATGATCAGCACGAGAGAGCCTGTGAGTAGACCTGCGCGCTGCGACAGGCGCTGGCGTAGGGTCGGCTTCTTTGCCGGGGAGAAACCCTGAGCAGGTTTGGTTTCAAACAAAAACTGACGGTTGTAATCAGACACTGGTTACCTTTCAAACTTGGCTGCGAAATTAGAATCGCAAGCAAGTCTGATTAGTCTATGAAAACAACCTGAAAGTTGCCTGAACCCTAAGGCCGGCAACCAAAGGCTGTGGCCCTCGAATGACAGTTCTCGCCAACCAGTCTGACCACTTTTGCCGGAGGCGCTGCCACAACTGGCGAAGGCTCGGATGAATCTTCAATCATCACCACAACCGAATCTGAAACTGCGATGTCACCGCTGGAAACCCACCCGGACGCACCAGCAATTTGGTAGGAAACCGAATACGTCACGGTCGCGGCAACCTCAACGCTCCCCTCATTCGCAAAGGCTAGGGAAATCGCAGCCCCGACCCCTGACTGCCCTTGATCTGTTATCCAAGATGTCTGGACCGGCGTAAAACGCACATCCGTGACCTTGCCCAACAGAATGCCGGATTTGAAGTGAGTCGAAGCGTTTGCCCAAAATCCGACCGGCTGGCCCACCTTCGCTGTGCCCGCACTTGAAGAAACGAAAACCGGAGCCGGGGAAAAGCTCACCTCTTCAGATGCAGTCGAGATCGAAACTCCAGAGCTGCTTGATGCGACGGCTTTGGGAGTGGCCGGTGCTGCAACTGGTTTGGGCGCGGGTTTGGGAGCAGGTTTCGGTTCTGGTTTTTGCAGGGAAACCGGGATGCCCTTTTTAATCGGGGAGAGCAAACTGACCACTTTGGCTGGAGCCGGGCTGGGCTTTGGCGCTGGTTTTGACACCGGTGCCTTGGCTGCAGGCGCCTTGGCTGCCGGAACTTTGGCCGCCGGCTCCTTTGTGGTCGTTGAGACCGTGCGGCTGGCGGTTACCGATTTTGCACAGACCGTAACCGAGGTGGCTCCGGTGATAGACGAATAGCCAAAGCTTCCTGTTGCTTCGGCGGCACAGGCCCAGGCGGGAAGCGGGGAGAGTTGGTAGGTGGCCATCAAAATCGCTGCCACCGAAAAGGCAAAAGTTCGCTGCGCATTGGAAAGTTTCATGTGCGAAATCTTGGCAATTCGGCCAGATCTGCGCTGGTCTTATGCACAAAAGAAAAACCCGGTCCTTTTACAGGACCGGGTTTCTTTCACCGCTAGCGATGTGTTTCTAGTTGCGGGGGCAGGATTTGAACCTACGACCTCCGGGTTATGAGCCCGGCGAGCTACCGAACTGCTCCACCCCGCGGCGAAGTTCCAAGTGTAGCACGTTTGCGGCCGCTAAGCGAACCTACTTCGCTGCTGCCAAGGCGGCGTCGAGGGCGATTTTCAGCGCCTTCTCTGCCTTTCCATAAGCCGTCCAGTCTCCAGAAGCCATCGCCTGAGCCTTGTCTAGCATGGCCTGACGAGCCTGAGCCAATGCCGCCTTCAAGGCAGCGCTAGGCGTCGCCGTTGGAGTATCCCCAGGTTGGGTTGGCGTGACTACCGGGTCGGTAGAACCAGCAACAGCCCCTGAGTTGCCGCCAAACAGAGAATCAAGCGCGGCCGTCAAGGTGTCTTCGAAAGCGATCTTGTCACCGAAGGCAACGAGAACCTTCTTCAACAGCGGATAGCTTGTCTCGCCAGTTGATTTGATGTAAACCGGCTGAACGTAAAGGAGCCCGCCACCGACCGGAAGGGTCAAGAGGTTTCCATTCAATACGGTGGTTGAGCCCTGTCGCAGAATGTTCAGCAATCTCGAGACTTCAGAGTCGGCGTTGAAGTTGTTCTGCACCAAACCAGGGCCAGGCACGTTCAAGGCCTTTGGCAGGGTGAGCAGGCGCAGCTTTCCGTAGTTAGGCGAAACCTTGCCGGCAACAGAACCGGCATCCGAGTCTGCGACCAAATAGCCACGGAGCACATTTCGGCTAGATTCGCCGGTCGAACGAGGAATGAAGGTGCTGTAGATCGAGAACGCCGGGGCATCCGTGCCTGGAACCTGCATGGTGAGGTAGTACGGAGGCTGAAGGGCGCCGGTGCTGGTTGAAGTGGTGCCCACCGGGTCATTCGGAGTCATCCAAGCATCCTGCTGAGAGTAGAACGAACCGGAATCGGTCACGTGATAGCTGCCCAAGATGGCGCGCTGCATCTTGAAGAGGTCGGCCGGATAGCGGACGTGACTCAAGAGGTCGCCCGACATCTTGCTGATTGGCAGAAGGGTGCCCGGGTAAACCTTTGACCAGGTCTTCAGGATTGGATCCTTAACATCCCAGGCGTAAAGCTTCACCTCGCCGCTGTAGGCATCGACCGTAGCCTTTACCGAGTTGCGGATGTAGTTGATTGCACCGCGGCCAAATGCGTTAGTGGTCGAGGTGTCTGCAATCGAACGGCTGAAGTTTTCGGCACGCGAGTATGGGTAGTTTGCCGAGGTGGTGTAGCCGTCAACAATCCACTGAACCTTACCGTCAACAACAGCCGGATAGGCGTCGCTGTCGAGGGTCAGGTACGGGGCAACGGCCTTCACGCGATCGATTGGGTTTCGGTTGTAAAGAATCTGAGACTTGTCATTTACGGCATCCGAGAGCAAGATCTGCTCGCTCTGGAATTTGATGGCATAGGCAAGGCGGGTGATTACGTTGTTCAGGGTTGGGCCACCGTTGCCACTGAAGGTTGTGTATGTCTGGTCGGATTCGGAATTTCCGGCCGAATAGTCAAACTCACGAGGCTTTGCAGACTTGTCTGAACCAACAATCGAATAGGTCGGCGAGTTTTCACCGAAGTAAATGCGAGGTTCATACTCCCCTAGCGCACCCTTGGATGGGATTCCCGACTGCAGGAACACCGGCTGACCATCGCTGCTCGCCTGGTTGCCGAACGCTGCAACAACGCCGTATCCGTGTGTGTAAACGATGGTGTCGTTGTACCAAGAGCGTGCGCTACCCAGACCCGCTTGGTTCAGCTCACGCACCGCAATCACGGTGTCTTGAGTCTTGCCGTTTAGCGAGTAGCGGTCTACATCCAAGTGGTTCTCAAAGTTGTAATACTGCTGGAACTGCTCTAGCTGACGGAACGAAGCGCTGACCAAGGTTGGGTCAATGATGCGAATGTTGGCGGTCGTTTCGGCGTCTGCACGTAAAGCACCGGCAGTGGTGTCGGTCTTGGCCTGATAGTTCTGGTTCTCAACTGCGTCCAAACCGTAAGCCTTGCGAGTCGCCTCGATGTTGCGGTCGATGTAAACGGCCTCGAGGGTTCGCTCATTCGGGCCCACCTGGAAGGTCTGGACCACCCAAGGGTACAAACCACCGAGGATTAGCGAGCTAACCACCATTAGACCGGTGGCCATGATCGGCAAACGCCACTGACCGATGAAGGCGGCGACTAGGAAGAGCAATGCAACCACTGCTGAAATCATCGCCAGAATCTGGAAACCTGGGATGACCGCATTCACGTCTGCATAGGTGGCGCCGGTGTATAGGCCCGAAGAGTTGGTCATGGTCTTGTACTGGTCTAGCCAAAGGCTGACACCCTGGATGATCAGGTAAAGCGCAGCCATGATTGCGATCTGCACTCGAGCTGCCTTGGTGATTGATGACTTGCGGCCGTTGAAGCGGATGCCACCGAAAACGGTGTGCACAAATGCTGCCAACAGGCCAGAGATCAGAACGGTTGCTGACGCGTAGGTGGTGACCGCGGTCAGGAACGGCAAATCAAAGAAATAGAAAGAGATGTCTAGACCGAACTGCGGGTCAACCTCTCCGGTATAGGTGCGGTTTAGCCAAGCCAAGGCGGTCTCCCAGCGAGACGAAGCAGCGACGCCACCGAACACGCCGAGAAGCAATGGTGCGCCGATCAATAAAACTTTTCTCAGTTGCTCAATCAGTTGACGATAGACACTGAACGGGTCGTTTTGGTCTGGGAATTTCAGGTAGATAGGGCGACTGCGATAGGCCACTGCGAGGCTCAAGCCCGAAATGCCACCCAGCACGACAGCGCCGATCAAGAACATGATCGACTGCGCCAAAATCTGAGTGATGAGAACGCTTGAGAATCCCAGCTGATCGAACCATAGGTAATCGGTCATCACGTTTGTGTACCCGGCAAACCCAAAGCCGATCAAAACGATGATCAAGACCGATAGGCGGAATGGTGAAATGCGACGGTTCGAAACTGTTGCGTTGGTCATTTTGTCCTTCTTTATTTCACTGAACAGGTCGGCAAAGTAGCCGGGTTGGTGCCGGTGGAGATTTTTTCAAGGCTGGTCTTGGCCTCGGACAGCGTCTTTACCTTCACGACAACTAAGCCGCTTGGCACATGCCCGATGACCTCATCGCAGTTTGATTCGGGGGCTAGAAAAATAGTGGCTCCGGCATTGGCTGCGCCGAAGAGCTTGTGACGGATGCCACCGATCGGCCCGACGTTTCCGGCTGGGTCAATGGTGCCGGTGCCGGCGATGTGCTTCCCGCCGGTGAGCTGACCTGGCGTGAGTCGGTCGATGATGCCAAGGGCAAACATCATTCCGCCACTCGGGCCACCAACGTCACCCAACTCGAGTTTGATCTTCACCGGAAAGTCATACTTGTAGCCGGCAAGGATGCCGAGGCGGTACTTTCCATCCGTGTTCTTGGTTGCCGTGATTTCTTCGGCGATATTTTTGCCACCGCGAAGAACAGTCACGGTGAGCGGCCCAGCAGGCGCCGCTTCGTTGATTAGCGCTCGCATCTGATCGATGTCCTTGATGTCGACATCGTTGATCTTGAGAATGAAATCAGCGGCCACGAGCTTGCCCGAAGACGGGCTAGCTTTGCTCACTTCGCTCACGTAGACATGCCATGGGACGTCATAACCCAATTTGGTTAGGGCTGCAGCGATCGCATCCTGCTGCGATTCCTCCATCATTGCCGATGACTCTGCCTCAGCCTGCTTAGTGGTCACATTTGCCGGATAAATGACGTCGAGAGGGACGATGGCCTGCGACGGGTCAAGCCAAGCCCAGCCGAGTTCAAGCCAGCTAGGTGTGTTTTCGCGGTTGCCCGCGACACTAACCGTGAGCACATCCAAGCGACCGGTGGTTGGATACGACGAAGCACCATCGATAGTGATGACGTTTTGGCCTTCATTTTTGCCGAGGACGTCGAAGACCGGGCCTGGCTTTTCAATCACGTATGGAGTCGGCAAGAAGACGAGCGCGAAGAGGCAAGCCGTGAACAGGGCCAGAAAACCCATGCCCGAGGCTCTGCGGACGCGTGATCGATTTGACATTGCGTTAAGCCTAAGCGGAGGGTCGGCGATGTGGGCTGGTTAGCCATTCTCTGGCTCAACGCTTAGGGCGAACAAGCCCCAAAATTCAGGTCAATCTCAGCAACTTCTCAGGCTTCTGGGTCTACCGTTGGAAACATGAATCCCGAAGATTTCGAAAAGTTCCTGAAGGACTTTATGGCAGGTAAGGGTGGCGACGCTGCCGAACTTGCGGCTGCCGCCGGACTGCCAAACGACCCTAAGTTGATCGCGAAAATGGTTGAACAACTTCAGGCGGCACTTGGCTCACAAGATAACGAAAACGGCGCCGTCAACTGGAAGCTTGCGACCGACCAGGCCCGAGCAATCGCGCGCGAAAACGCTCAGGGTGTTTCTGATGAATCACGCAAAGCTATTCGTGACGCAACAGCAATCGGCACTCTCTGGTTGGATCAGGCCACTTGGATGGCTGGCGTGACCATCGAGCCAAAACTTCTCACTCGCGAACTTTGGGTTGCCGATGCGATGCCGCTTTTCGAAGCGCTATCTGCCCCGGTCGCAAATCGCATGAGCGAGGCTCTAGCGCAAAACCTTAAAGACAATGCGCCAGAGGAACTTTCGGCCATCCTAGGAAATGCCAGCGGCCTGATGCGCTCGGCCGGCGGAGCACTTTTTGCCATGCAGCTTGGTCAAGCAATTGGCAAACTTTCAGCCGAAGTGATTTCGGGCGGCGACATTGGTTTGCCTATTTTCCAGGACCAGCGCGCAGCGTTTGTTCCACAGAACATGTCGACTTTCGTCGCAGGATTGGAAATCGAAGCCGACCAGGCGTTCATCTTCTTGTGCGTTCGCGAGATGGCACACACCCGCTTGTTCAAGCACAGCAAGTGGCTGCGCGATTCAATCGTGAGCCAGGTCTCGAACTATGCGAGCGGCATCAAGATCGATAACCAGCGCATCAACGAAATCGCCGAAGACTTCAGCGCCACGAACCCGGATGAACTCAAGCGCGCCTTGGAAACTGGAGCCTTTATCGCCGAGCGTTCAGAGGAACAACAACTCGTTCTCGATCGAATTGAAACTGTTCTAGCGCTTATCGAGGGCTGGGTCGACGTGGTCACCGAAGACGCGACTAAGTTACTGCCAAAAGCGGCTGCCATTTCTGAGTCGATTCGCCGTCGTCGGGCAACCGGTGGGCCTGCTGAACAAACCTTTGGCACGATCGTTGGTCTAGAGCTCAGGCCGCGCCGCCTACGCGAGGCCGCAGCCATGTGGCGTCAGATTGGCGATGCAGTAGGCGTCGAAAAGCGCGATTCAGTTTGGGATCACCCTGACCTGTTGCCTCGAGAGGCCGACATCTCAAACCCGAGCGCACTAATCGCAAAGCTTCGCGGCGGCAACACAGCCAGCGACGCCATGGATGAGGCTCTGCGCGAACTCCTTGGTGAATAAGCTCCGTTTCGCTTGAGTGGGGATAACTCGCTCTGGTTTTTGGCAATCTTGCTTCACTTGAGCGATGCTTCGAATCAACCCACACCAAGCCGCGCTCTGGCGAGACATCAACAGCCTGCAAATTGGCTCCGGCCAGAAGCATGTGATTTTCAATTCGCTCACGCCGGGACAGGAGCGCCTAATCGCCGCGCTATACCGAGGAATCGCCGATAAACAACTCCCCCAACTTTTCAACGATCTCGGCGTCGAGCCCGACGAAGGTATGCACCTGGTCGACTCACTTCAACCACTTCTGCTCAAAAACACCAAGCCGCGCAAAAGTTCACTGAGCGAAGAATTTGTCGCGGGAGCGTTTGCCGAAATCATCCGTGCCAGCTTGCTTAACTCGGCAGACGGGGCCACCGTTTTGATGGAACGCACGTTTCGAACCGTGCACATTGACGACCTATCGGCCCCGGGTTTGGCGCTAACTTTGGGCCTGGCCTCGGCTGGCGTCGGTCGGGTTGTGACCCACGATCAGTCCTTCGTGGAGGCTAACGACCTAGGCCCGAGTGGCTACCCATCCCAGCTGCTTGGAAAAACAAAAGTCGAGGCGGTTAGGGCACTATTGGCCAGCTCCCCGAATCAAATGGGCATCGTTCCGGGGCACAAGTTGACCCCTAGAAATCTCGAAGCTATCGATTGCGCGGCAATCATCGCTCACGAAGCGATTGAACCCCGGCGCTACGTGCAATGGCTCAATCGCGACGTGCCTCACCTAGCCCTCAGCTTTGAAGTTGACCAGGCCTCGGTGAGCCCGCTGATTGTTCCCGGCCGCGGCCCTTGTTTGTTTTGCTTGGAGCAGGCTCGAGTGAATCAAGATCCAAGTTGGCCGGTGATGGCGAGTCAACTAATCACGACGAAGGAGAGGCTCGATGATTCGTCGAGCCGACTGTTCTGCGCTGGGGTTGCTATCCAGAAGATTCTGGGGCACCTCGATTTTGTCGGTGAGTTTAGGCAAACCGAAAAGGAATTGGTTGGCTATCGGCTGAATCTTTCGAGTGGCACGATTTCAGAGTTTCGCTGGCCCGAGCACGAGTCCTGCTCTTGCAAGTTATCCCCGCGCGAGTAGCTGATTGAAGAACCTCGATGGTTCTCGATCGCGCGTTGACGAAACATCGCGCTTGGACCAGGTAAGTGTGATTTCTCGCTTTGCGCGAGTGATGCCCACGTACATGAGTCGCTTTTCTTCGCGGATTTCAGCTTCGGTTTTCGCGTAACTGATTGGCAGATAGCCCTCGGTGAGGCCAATCATGTGCACAATCTGCCACTCGAGCCCCTTGGCCGCATGGATGGTTGACAGCGTTACCGCCGCTTTCACCGGTTCATGCTGAGATCTCTGGCGCTCTTCCAACTCGGCGGCAAAATCGGCGACGGTTGCATCCGGGGCAAGTTCGTCGGTAATCGCTAAAAGCGAGTTGAGCGTCTCCCACTTCTCGCGCAGCAAGCCTGGTTCCGTGGGAGCCTGGGTCTGCCATCCAAGCGATCGGCAAATTTCAGACACGATTTGAAAGAGTGGTTTGTCGGTCGGGGAAAGCGCCTCGGCGCGAATCGCGCGGATTGCCGCCTGAACTTCAACTCGGTTGAAGAAGCGCTCTCCTCCGCGAACCTGATAGTCGATGCCAGCCTGCGCCAGGGCGTTTTCGATAGCTTCAGATTGCCCGTTGACACGATAAAGAACAGCGACGTCGCTGGCTTTTACACCCTGATCGAGTTTGTTCTTGATTGAAGCGGCAACTGAGGAACACTCATCCTGGATGGTGGCGAATGAAATGGTTCTAGGAGCAAGGCCAACCTCACCCTGAGATTGCAGGGGTTCGACGAACCCAGATTCCTCGGTCAATCGGTTCGCGAAGTTCACGATTTGCTGGGTTGAACGATAGTTGCGGGTCAGCTGAATCACATCGGCGTCGGGGTAAATCTTGGAAAAATTCTGGAGATAACTGCTGCTAGCCCCGGTGAATGAATAGATGGTCTGGTTTGGGTCGCCGACCACGCAGAGGTCATTGCGGGCACCCAGCCACGTGTCCAGCAGCGCGTGCTGCAAGGGCGAGATGTCCTGGTATTCGTCGACCGTGAAGAAGCGATACTGCTGATGGACGTGTGCAAGTGCGCGCGGCTCAGCTCGGAGCATGCCGAGGGTCAGGACCAAAACGTCTTCCCAGTCGATTCGCTGGGCTTTGATTTTGGCGTCCTCGTAGGCCTGCTGAAGTTCGACGTTCTTCGCTGGGCTCAGGCCGGCAACCTTGGGCCTGGTTGCCGCAACTGCAGCGTATTCATCCATGC
>WLGA01000023.1 GCA_009703445.1 Actinomycetota bacterium
CATTTCAAAGCTTTGGGAAAAGGTCGGCGACGTCGCCTAAGCAAACTTTGCGCCGCATGGCGTGTGGAGAACCCCGGCTCAGGTCGGGGTTTTTCTTTACCCTGAGCGAATGACCTTTGACCCCCACTTCGATTTCGCCTGGCTCGGCCCGCTCTATCTCGTAGCGGTTGCCTGGCCTCTAACGGTCATCGACATCCGTGAACGAAGGTTGCCAAACCGGCTCACCCTCCCTGTCTTTCCAATAACTCTGCTGGGCCAGGGTGCTGCCGTCTTGCTGGGCGAAGATCTGTGGCGCTCTTTAGCCGCGGTCTTGGCTGCTTTCATCGCCTTCGCAATCGCTTTGGTGCTGAACTACATCGCCGGTCTGGGGATGGGCGACGTGAAGCTGATTGCGGGAATCACCCTCGCTCTGGCTTGGTTCAGTCCGCTACTTCCGGCTGTCGCCATCCTGGTTGCGTTTGTTGCGGCCGGCGCGGCTTCGCTAGTGTTACTTGCCCTCCGGAAAACAAGAATGGGCTCGAGCATTGCGCTCGGCCCATACCTGTTGTTCGGTTTTGTGGTCTGTTTTATAGCCCAGGGTTAGTCAATCTCGATTTCGGCAGGCGTCGCGATTCTGATTTCCATTTGCTCGAAGTCAGCTTCCCATGTCGGAGAATCCGTGTCGCTCGTGTCTTCCCAGTAACCCGAAATGCGAGCTGACACCTCAAAGACGAGCCCGTTTGCGTTTGAGGAAGCCAACATAGGTTGGAGTGCCGAGCCCAGCTGATTCAAAACCGACATTGCATCATCTGAGGCATCCTTCAAGATCCACCCAATGTGTTTCTCTTCCACTGTCTCGACGAGGACGCTGTTCGCGAATTGGCTCTTAGTGTCGGGGCGCAAACGAACCTTGATCGTCTTCTCAAATTCCTCGTCCTCTTTTGGTTTTCCGGCCAGCTTATTGGCGAGCTTGTAGTCAAGATGAGACAGATTCACACCCCATTTGATCCCTGAGGCGGAGCCTTTCAGTTTCACAATTACACGCCCTTGTGAATCGGTTTTGGGTGACGTGCCATTTTGTTGAAAAGCCAATAGTCCAGATGGATTTGAGCGCGTGGCTTGCGTGCGCGGAGGTGCACTAGCGCCGCCTTTTCTTGCGGCATTCACCCTCAAGATTATGAAAATGACTAGAGCGATAAAGAATACAGATGCGAAAAAGTCCATGCGTTCCCCCTTGGTTGCTCCAAGCATAGCCATTGGTGCAGACAACGATAAGACTTCAAGGACAAATGGTTCATTCCCTCCGGAAAACAAGAATGGGCTCGAGCATTGCGCTCGGCCCATACCTGTTGTTCGGTTTTTTAGTCTGTTTTATAGCCCAGGGCTGGTCATAGACAAAACGTCTAGCGCTTTGTCCAGCTGCTCCATGGTTAGCTTCTCGCCGTCAACGTAGCCAAGCTCGATGGTTGCCTCACGAACGGTGATGCTCTTGGCAACCGAGTGCTTCGCAATCTTCGCAGCAGCCTCGTAGCCGATGTACTTGTTGAGCGGGGTGACGATCGATGGGCTTGACTCGGCCAACGCACGTGAACGCTCGAGGTTTGCCTCGAGGCCACGAATGGTCTTATCGGCCAGCAGACGCATCGAGTTTGAAAGCAGACGAATCGACTCAAGCAGTGAGTTGCCCATGACCGGGATAGCCACGTTCAGCTCGAAGTTTCCGGTTGCTCCGGCCCAGGCCACGGTTGCATCGTTGCCGATTACCCGTGCGCAGACCATCATTACAGCCTCAGGAACCACCGGGTTCACCTTGCCAGGCATGATTGACGAGCCAGGCTGTAGGTCAGGGATGTGCAGTTCGCCGAGACCAGCGTTCGGGCCTGAACCCATCCAGCGAAGGTCGTTGTTGATCTTGGTTAGCGAAACGGCTAGCACGCGAAGAGCGCCTGAAGCCTCAACCAGTGCATCGCGCGCACCCTGTGCTTCGAAGTGGTCGCGGGCTTCGGTGATAGGCAAACCGGTTTCGGCTGCCAGCAAGCGAATAACTTCCTGAGGGAAGCCCTTAGGGGTGTTGATTCCGGTGCCAACCGCGGTGCCACCTAGAGGAACCTCAGCGGTGCGGCCAATGGTGGACTGAACGCGCTCGATGGCATAGCGAATCTGTGCCGCGTAGCCGCCGAATTCCTGACCCAGGGTGACCGGGGTTGCATCCATGAGGTGGGTGCGACCAGCCTTGACAGCGGTCTTCCAAAGCTCGCGCTTCTCTTCTAGCGACACTGCTAGGTAGTCGAGGGCTGGCAAAAGGTCGTTGATCAAGGCGGCGGTCACGGCAACGTGAACCGAGGTTGGGAACACGTCGTTCGATGACTGTGACGCGTTGACGTGGTCGTTCGGGTGAACGTCGGAGCCGAGAAGAGCGGTGGCTAGGGTGGCCAACACCTCGTTCATGTTCATGTTTGACGAGGTTCCAGAACCGGTCTGGAAGATGTCAACTGGGAACTCACCATCGTGCTTGCCAGCGATGACGGCGTCTGCGGCGTCAGCGATTGACTTGGCAACTTCTGGCTTCAACACACCAAGCTTGGCGTTGGCGGTTGCCGCTGCCTTTTTGATCTGTGCAAGAGCGGCGATGTGTGCGCGCTCAAGGGTGGTTCCAGAGATTGGGAAGTTCTCTACTGCACGTTGAGTTTGTGCGCGGTAGAGAGCGTTTACTGGAACCTTTACTTCACCCATGGTGTCGTGTTCGATGCGGTATTCCACGGTCAGTGACCTTTCGATTTGTTTGGTTGAAAAATTTTGCCGGCCGGCTTAGCTCAGGCCGATGGTGACGATTGGATGAATCTCGCCAAGGGTCAGCTTGTAGTTGGCGCCAACAACGGCCAGTTTGCCAGACTTCACTGCCTCGGCAATCAGGTTGCTGCTGGTCAACATTTCGTTGATGGTGTCTTGAACATGTAGTTCGGTGACATCGTCAATTTCGTGCATTCCTTGTGCGTTTGCCGCCAGAACGGTTGGTCTGATCTGGTCAACAAGTTTGTGAATGAATTCGCCATTGGCGTTCATTTTGCCCTCGACATCATCGATGGTGGCGCGAATGGCACCACATTCATCGTGACCGAGAACCAGGATGATTGGCACGCCGAGAACCTCGACGGCGTATTCGAGCGAACCAAGGATGGTTTCGCCAATAACCTGACCGGCATTGCGAACCACAAAAAAGTCACCCAGACCAACATCAAAGATGATTTCTGCCGAAAGGCGAGAGTCGGCGCAACCGAAAAGTGCTGCGAAGGGTGTCTGCTTCTGCGCGAGCGCTTCGCGGCGGTCAATATCTTGGCGAGGGTGTGCGAGTTCGCCGGTGACGAATCGATGGTTTCCATCGAGCATGGCCTGCCAGGCTTCGCGAGGGGTTTTTGGAGACATCACTTATTCCTCTCGTCCAGTTCGTTTTGGATGGCTGTCGCAATTGCAACGAAATCTGCTGGCTTGGCAACGCCATAGATGATTGCGGTGTCGTTCTCGTTGTAGCTCAACACCAACATGAAATCCTTGGTCTTCGGAGATTCCCCGCGTTCCAAAGCCTCATAGACATCCCAGGTGCGATTACCAACAGCCTGGGTGCCGGTCTTCGCGCTGTTCTTGACCTGGAACGCCAGCCAGGTTGGGTTGATGCCGAATGCCTGGGTCAAGCCAATGTACTGGTTCTTTGGCCCGACAAAACCTGCATACCAGTTTTGAACCCCGTCGGCAGGCTTTGGTGTCCAGCGCGCTGAGTTCGACCACCAACCCTCCGGAAGCTCCGGGGCGAGAATCTGTTGGCCGCTCGAAGCCTGTGCCTCGGCTGCAATTGCTTGGTAGTCAACCGGCTGAATTCGATTGCTGTCGTCGCGTGGAACCACCAGGATGATTGCCAGCATCACACCGAGCGATGCGAGAAGTGCAAGAACTAAGTTGTTTACGGTTTGCTTGGCGCGGCGTTTCGCTGCTGCGTCTTCGCTCATGCCTTCGACTTCTTAGCTTCGATGGCGGCATCCAGACGCTTTCTCGCGCCGCTTAGCCATGATTCACACTGATTGGCTAGGGCCTCGCCGCGCTCCCACAGAGCAAGTGAAGCTTCGAGCGAAACAGAGCCCTGCTCCAATTCGGCAACGACATTAACGAGCTCATCGCGAGCCTGCTCGTAGCTCATTTTGGCTACGTCTGCGTTTAGGTCTTTGTCTGCGCTCATGCTGTTCTCCAGTCTATTTCGAACTCTTTGATTTTGCTTCGGCGATAACAGCTAGTTCGCCCTTGGCGAGACGAACATTCAGTTTCGTTCCTGCGGAAACCTTGCTCGCATCAGCGATTACGTGGCCCGCTTCGTCACGAACCACCGAATAGCCTCGGTCGAGCGTTGATTGCGGTGAAAGCGAACGAACTTGTTGGCGCAAATGAGTTAATCCGAGCGCCTCGCGGTCGAGAGTTTGGGCCATGCGGTCACGAAGTGCAGCCACGAATCGATCTATCTCAACTTCTTGCGCATCAATGAAAGTGTGCGGGTTGGCAAGTATTGGTCGACTGCGCAGCTGCTCAATCAAGGCGGCCTGGCTCGACACGTAGTCGGCAACTCGAAGGCGAATTCTCTGAAGCGCCTGAGCCAACTTGTGGCGCTCTTCTTCGACGTCTGGAACCACTCGTTTTGCGGCATCGGTCGGAGTAGAAGCGCGGAGGTCCGCGACATCGTCAAGCACCGGGCGGTCGTTTTCGTGGCCAATTGCCGAGACAATCGGGGTTTTGGCGTTGGCGGCCGTGCGAACTAGGTTCTCGTCGCTGAAGACCATCAAATCGAGGAAGGAGCCGCCGCCTCGGGCAATGATGATGACGTCAACCTCGGGGTCAGCATCCAAGGTTTGGATGGCGGCGATTACTTCGGGTGCGGCTTTGTCGCCCTGGACCAGGGTGTGAATGGTTCGGAACTTGACCTCTGGCCAACGAAGACGGGCGTTTTGCAGAACGTCCTTCTCGGCATCCGAGTCTTTGCCGGTGATCAGGCCGATTACATTCGGCAAGAACGGAAGCGGTTGCTTGCGCTCAATCGAAGTTAAGCCCTCGAGGGTTAGCTGAGTGCGGAGTCGTTCGATTCGCTCGAGAAGCTCGCCCAGCCCAACCTTGCGCATCTCGACAACCTGCATGGTTAGCTTGCCGCCCTTTGGCCAGAATGCCGGCTTGATGAGCGCAAGCACGCGGTCTCCCTGCTTCAGATCTCCGGGGATCTTGGCAACGCTCCACGAGTGAATCGAGACACTGTTCTCTTGCTGAAGGTCGCGCAGCTCACCGAACATACTGGTCGGCCCGATTTTGATTGAGGCCAGTTCGCCTTCGATCCAAAGGTAACCGAGGCGGTCGATCCAGTCTTTGAGAGTTGCCGAAAGGCGAGAGACGGGCCACGGCGATTGTTCTGAAGAAACCTTGGATGCGTCGCTGACCGAGAAGTCGCTCATTTCGCCTCCAAAACTTTGGCCACCACAATCCATCAAATGCGCCGTTTATCATTGAGGGGTGACTGTAATCAAGGATACCGCCGACCTCGGACAAGAATCGTCAACCTCGAGCTCTTCGAAGAAGGTTCTGCTGGCTGCGCCACGCGGATATTGCGCCGGTGTAGACCGTGCCGTGATTGCCGTCGAGAAGGCTCTAGATCACTACGGTTCGCCGGTTTATGTGCGCAAGCAGATCGTGCACAACAAGCACGTTGTGTCATCGCTCGAAAAGCGCGGAGCCATCTTTGTTGAAGAGGTGGACGAGGTCCCAACCGGCTCGGTTTTGGTCTTCTCGGCTCACGGTGTTTCACCTGCCGTCGTAGCTGCCGCCGAGGCTCGCGGCTTGAACACCATCGATGCAACCTGCCCTCTAGTTACCAAGGTTCACCGCGAAGTTCAGCGCTTTGCCTCTGAAGATTACGACATCCTGCTAATCGGCCACGAAGGTCACGAAGAAGTAGAAGGAACCGCTGGCGAGGCCCCAGACATCGTTCAAATCATCGACAAGGATGACTCGATCGCCGGCGCTCGTGTTCGCGACCCAAAGAAATTGATTTGGCTTTCACAGACCACTCTTTCGGTTGATGAAACCATGGAGACCGTGGTCAAGTTGCGCGAGAAGTTCCCAGACCTGCAGAACCCGCCTAGCGATGACATTTGCTACGCAACTCAGAACCGCCAGGTTGCCATCAAGAAGGTTGGCGCTGCTTCAGACCTAGTGATCGTGGTTGGCTCGGCTAACTCGTCAAACACAGTCCGCTTGGTAGAGGTAGCTCTCGAGGCTGGCGCCAAGGCTTCATACCGCGTCGATTTTGCATCTGAAATCAAGGATGAATGGTTCGAAGGTGTAGAGACCGTTGGTGTTTCCTCTGGAGCCTCGGTTCCTGAAGAACTCGTCGATGAGGTTTTGGTTTACTTGGCCGAACACGGCTACGGTGACGTTCGAACCGTGCAGACCGCAGAAGAAGACATTCAGTTCTCGCTGCCGCCTGAGCTTCGCAAGGAACTAAAGGCTGCCGGCACCGATGTGAACAATAAGGTCAAGCGCTCTTAAAAGTCGTTTCTTTGACCAGCCCACCGGAGCGGTCGAAGGTCTTCCAGACGCCAACCTGCACTTCGCGATCGAAAGTGCCTGAGCGCATCAGCGACCCATCCTTGCGATAAAACTCCCAATAGCCGTGCATTTTGCCATCGAGATACTCGCCCTTAAAGCGAGGAAGCCCGTTGTCATACAACGGACTTCCAGCGCTCATAAGAGAAACTCTAGGGGATTAGCCCTGAGACTTGCCTGCTGAACCAAGCTCCTTGGCGGCCTCAACTACACGAGCGGCCATGCCGGCCTCGCCTAGCTTGCCCCATGCGCGTGGGTCGTAGTGCTTCTTGTTGCCAACTTCGCCGTCAACCTTCAGCACGCCATCGTAGTTAGCCAACATGTGGCCAGCGATCGGGCGGGTGAATGCATACTGCAGGTCGGTGTCGATGTTCATCTTGATAACACCGTGTGAAACGGCAAGCGCGATTTCTTCAGGGGTTGAGCCAGAGCCACCGTGGAAGACGAGGTCGAAAGGCTTGTCCTTGCCATACTTGGCGCCGACTGCTGCCTGGATGTCGCCTAGAAGTTCTGGGCGAAGCTTTACGTTGCCTGGCTTGTAGACGCCGTGAACGTTTCCGAAGGTTAGAGCAACCATGTAGCGGCCGTTCTCGCCTAGACCTAGAGCCTCAGCGGTTAGTAGACCGTCTTCAGGGGTGGTGTAAAGGTGCTCACCCATGCCGCCCTCAACGCCGTCTTCTTCGCCACCAACAACGCCAACCTCGATCTCAAGGACAGCGCCGATGTTCTTGGTTAGTGCAAGCATTTCCTTGGCGATGGTTAGGTTCTCGCCCATAGGAACAGCAGAGCCATCCCACATGTGTGAGTTGAATAGTGGGTCCTGACCAGCCTTTACGCGGTCCTGAGAGATGGCGATTAGCGGGCGAACGAAGTCGTCAAGCTGGTGCTTTGCACAGTGGTCGGTGTGAAGTGCAATGGTGATGCCGTAGTTCTTAGCTGCCTCACGTGCGAATGCCGCCATGGCTGCTGCGCCTGATGCCATCTTCTTGATGGTTGGGCCTGACCAGTAGTCGCCGCCACCGGTGGTTACCTGGATGATGCCGTCTGAACCTGCCTCAGCCAGACCTGCAAGTGCTGCGTTTAGGGTCTGTGAGCTAGAAACGTTGATGGCTGGGTAAGCAAAGCCACCCTTCTTAGCGCGATCAAGCATTTCTAGGTATTGGTCTGGTGATGCTACAGGCATAGCTGAACTCCTAAGTTCTGAAAGGGGAGGGTAAACGACATCATCGGCGGCTTAATAAGATGTTAGCAAGGATGCAGGTGCGTCTGCCTCAGGAAAGAAGCCATGCCGCTCACAAATGCCAACCAGCCAACCAAAGATATTTTGGCCGCCACGGTTGCCGCTGCCGCAGCCGCCTGGCCACACGTAGGTAGTGGTGAGAAACTCACCGTGGATGGCGCAGCAGTCGATGCGATGCGTGCCTCACTCGGCTCGGCTCAGTTCGCCGGCATTGTTGTCATCGGCGAGGGCGAAAAAGATGAAGCGCCAATGTTGTTTAATGGCGAGGTCGTTGGGCACCCGGATGTAATTGCCCTGTCGGTCGATTGGGACATTGCCGTTGATCCGGTGGATGGCACCCGTCTGGCAGCTGAAGGTGTGCCCGGTGCCGTTGCCGTGATGGCTGCAGCCGAACGCGGCTCGATGCTCGAATCGAGCGAGGTCTACATGATGAAAAAGATCGTCAGCGGGCCGGCAGGCAGAGGAGTGCTCGACATCGACGCAACGCCGGCGCAGAATATCTCGGCGCTCGCCGAAGCGCTTGGCAAGCCGGTTGATGAAATGCGCGTTGCCGTAATCAACAAGGCACGCAACTTCGAACTCATCGCGCAAGTTCAGGACGCGGGCGCAACCTGGGTGCGCTTTGATGAGGGAGACATCGCAATGGCCGTGGCCGCGGCTACTCCGGGCAGTGGCGTTGACCTACTTCTCGGCCTCGGTGGTTCACCGGAGGGTGTGGTTGCCGCCGTTGCCGTTCAAATTCTTGGCGGGTTCATGCAGACGCGCTTTGCGCCACAAGATTCCGACCAAATCGCTCGCGCTCTAACTGCCGGATACGACCTTGAGGCAAAGTTCGAACTCGACGACCTAGCCAGCGGCGAACGGTTTGTTTTTGTATTGACCGGCATCACGGATGGGGTTCTGGCCCGAGGCGTCAGAGAATTTGATGAACATCTTGAGCTGCAGACCTTCATTCTGGATAGCGCTTTGGGCGAGCCAGTCTTGATCGATCATCAGGTTGCAAAGATCTAGGTAAAGAAAAAACCCCGACCACTGGCCGGGGTTTTCAAGTTCTTAGGCCTAGGCCTTGGCAACCTCTTCAAGAAGTGCGTTGCGATCTGGGTTGTCGGTGATGATTGACTCCGGAAGGTGGTCAACGCTGGTTAGACCCGAGGTCGGCTGAGTTACGGCTACCGCACCCCACTGAACCGCGGTAGCAACACCGTGAGGAACATCGAACCCAACGCCGAACGCGTCGTCTGAAACCGAGTTGGTTGCAACAGCCGAAAGGAACCCAGCGAGAGTTGCGTCGCCGGCACCAACGGTGTTGATTACGTGAACTGGTGGTGTGCGAGCATGCCATGCACCATCTGCAGTTACGGCAACCATGCCGTCTGCACCGAGGCTGGCAAGAACACACTTGACACCGTGTGCGCAAACTTCGCGAGCGGCATCGATGACGTCACCCAGGGTGTGCAAGGTGCGGCCGACTGCTGAGGCTAGCTCTTCTGCGTTTGGCTTCATGACGGTTGCTGCTCCGCGGCGCGCCCAGTACTGAAGAGGCTCACCAGAGGTGTCTAGCGCAACACGAACGCCTAGGGTGCCCATGCGGTCAAAGATTGGCTGAAGGTCAACGAAGGTTCCGGTTGCCTTGTAAACCGGCAGAGCGCCAGCGATTACGAGCCACTTGGCACCGCTTTCGACAACGGTCTTTTCGGTTAGGGCGACAACGGCAGCCCAGTCCTGCTCAGAGAGCGGACGAGGAGCTTCGTTTACCTTGGTGGTTGCGCCGTTGTGGATGACCATGGTGGTCGAAACGCGAAGGGTTCCTTCGATCCATAGCGGAACAAGAGAGTCGGCGTAGCCGGTGCGGTTCAAGACGCCTGGGTCGGCGTTGCCGATTGGAACTACGCCCGGGGCGTTGATTCCAACTAGGCCGAGACCCTTGGTTACGTTGATGCCTTTTCCGGCAAGTTCTTCCGCAACTCCGTCAGCGCGGTTGACGCCACCTTCAATTAGGTTGCTGACGTAGTAGGTGCGGTCAAGCGTAGGTGCTGGTGTCAGGGTTACTACTGCTGCGCCTGCTGAGATTCCAGACATGCTTACTCCTCGAATGCTTTTTGTGATTCCCGAAATCGATAGAAAATCGGATTATTTCAGGCTGCAAACGTCTTTGTCGAGCGCTCCAAGAAGTATACCGAAATCGGCAACTATTTCTCGATTTCGGGGGTTTGGGCGAGCTCACTTGCGGTCAGCTGAACCGGCGCAACTTCGAGTTCTTTGGGCGCTGAGATCTCTTCGGTGCCCAGCGCGTTTTCGTCTAGGTCATTGAGTTTGCGGGCCGTGACGAGCATGCGACCCTCGAGGCTAGAAACGAACTGGTTGTAGTCCTTGACGGTGCTGGTGATCGACCGACCGAGCTTGTCGGCGTGTTCGGCAACCTTGCCAACTCGTTCGTATAGTTCCTTGCCTAGTTTGATCATGTTTCGAACCGAAGATTCGTCGGCGTTTTGGCGCCAAATGAAGTTGATGGTCTTTAGAACCGAGAACAAGCTAACCGGTGACGCGAGGGCGACATTCTTCTTGAATGCATACTCGAGCAGTGCAGGGTCGGCATCTAGCGCGGCCGAAAGCAAAGATTCACTTGGGATGAAGGCAATCACGAAATCTGGGCTGGCATCGAGGCCCGACCAATAGGCCTTAGTGCCAAGGGCATCAATGTGGGCCTTCACTGCCTTGACGTGTTCGGCGATGAGGCGGGCTCGACGAGCCGCTTCTTCTCCGGTGGCAAGCTCTGAGATGGCAGAGGCCTCTTGGTAGGCGCTGAAGGGAACCTTCGAGTCGATGGCCAGTGATTTGCCGCCAGGCAAATTGATAACCATGTCGGCTCGGCCGGCTCCGGCGTTGGTGCTGATGGTCGCCTGTTCGTCGAAGTCGGCATGTTTGATAAGCCCGGCGAGTTCAACCAACTTGCGAAGCTGAGCCTCACCCCAAACCCCACGAACGTTGTTGGAGGTAAGCGCCTGAGAAAGTGCCTGAGTCTGTTTGCGAAGCTGTTCATCCGATTCGATTGCTGACTTCAACTGTTGCTGGATCGAGCCGAATTGCTCGGTACGTTCCTTTTCAAGAGTCGCAACGGTGAGTTGCATTTGCTCGAGGTGAACCTTCACCGGAGCAAGGGCCTGAAGCAGTTTGTTCTCTTCGCGGTCACGTTCGTCGCGGTCGCGCTTCTCGGCGGCGTTCTGAGCCAACTGGCCATTTAGACCGGCGATGGTAGCTTCGGCGCTGGCCAGCTTGACTCTAAGGTCTTGGGCGTCGTCGGTCACGGCAGCAGGACCACTCTTTCGGGCGGCGACCAACCAACCGATTAGTGCTCCAACAACCAAACCAATGCCGAGAAAGATAAAAGACTCCATGCCCCGAGTATTTCATCTGCTTCAGACATTTATTGGACGGTAAACTCACCAACAATGAGCATTTCGCGTCCGATTAGGTTAGACATCCAAGCATTGCGCGCCGCCGCAGTGCTCATGGTGGTCATTTTTCACCTTTGGCCGAATCGACTCCCCGGTGGTTTTGCCGGCGTGGATGTATTCTTTGTGATCTCAGGTTTCCTAATCTCGGGTTCGCTGTTTTCTGAGCTCGCCGATCGAGGCCGCATCCGATTCGCAGCCTTCTGGGCAAAGCGCATTCGCCGCCTCCTGCCCGCCGCACTCCTAGTGATTGCTCTGACCGCGCTCTTTTCGCTGGTATTTGTGCCAACCTTCACGCGCCAGGGCTATTTTGCCGAGGCAATCGCGAGCACCTTCTACGTCGAAAACTGGCAGCTAGCCGCCTCGGCCACCAATTATTTCGCCGCTCAGCCAAGCCCATTCCAGCACTATTGGTCGCTAGCGGTGGAGGAGCAGTTCTATCTGCTCTGGCCGCTGCTATTGGGTCTCGTGGCCTACCTAGCCAAGCGAAAATCCACGGCCACTTTCAGACTGCTTATCGCAGCGATCTCGATTGCATCCTTTGCCTACTCGCTGTTTCTCAGCTACGCACAGCCGAACCTGGCCTATTTCACAACGTTTGGTCGAGTTTGGGAATTTGGGCTCGGCGCTCTACTCGCCCTAGGTGGACGCAGAATTCGTCTGACCCCGGTCGGTCAAACCCTGCTCAGCGTCGGCGGTTTTGCCGCCATCCTGGTTTCAGCGGTTTGGCTAAACGAAGAGATGGCTTTCCCAGGTTGGGCCGCACTCATCCCAGCTTTGGGCACTGCGGCGGTCATCCTGGCAGGTTTGCAGACGCTGCCGAAATGGCTCGACCGCTGGTATGGCCTTCGGCCCATCGCGTTCACCGGCGAAATCAGCTAC
>WLGA01000024.1 GCA_009703445.1 Actinomycetota bacterium
AAGCGCGGCGTTCGCGTTTCAACTGCGAACCTGGATGGAGTCAACGGTCTGCCCGAGTGGCGCGTTGAACCAGGTGCAATCCTCGGTGGCACCGTCGCAATCGAACCTGATCTTTCTAACGCCGGCCCATTCTTGGCGGCGGCTATGGTTGCTGGTGGATCAGTGACAATCACCGGTTGGCCAGATTCAACCACTCAGGTGGGAGATGAGTTTGATGGCATTCTGCAGCAAATGGGTGCCGTCATCACGCGCGAAAACGGTGGGCTGACCATCACCGGCACGGGTGCCATTCACGGAATCGACATCGACCTCTCTATCGGCGGTGAACTCACCCCGGTGATTGCTGCGCTAGCTGCCATTGCCGACTCGCCAACCGTCATCCGAGGCGTCGCTCACTTGCGTGGTCACGAAACAGACCGATTGGCTGCCTTGGCGACCGAAATCAACCGAATCGGAGGCATCGCACGCGAGACTCCAGACGGCTTAGAAATCGACCCGAGCGACAATCTTCACGGTGCGCTGTGGGAAACCTACGAAGACCACCGAATGGCCACCGCGGGCGCAATCATTGGCCTCCGCGTGCCTGGCATCCAGGTTGAAGACATCAAAACGACATCAAAGACCATGCCCGACTTCGACAAGTTGTGGCTAAAAATGCTTGAAGGCAACGCTTGAGTTGGCTCTATGAGCCAGATCCGGGTCAAAACGACCTGGATGAAACCGATGTGCGCGTGCGCCCTAACCCAAAGGGCAATAAGCCTCGCACCAAGAAGCGCCCCGAATACAAAGAAGCTCTAATCGGCCTGGTCACAGGCGTCGATATGGGTAGATATCACATCCTTCTCGAGGGTGATGAGCGCGTTATCACCGCCACCATGGGTAAGGAACTGCGAAAGGCCGGAGCAGTGGTCGGCGACCGAGTCGCCCTGTCAGGAGACACCTCGGAGACCGTTGGAGCCCTGGCACGCATCGTTCGCGTCGAACCTCGAACCTCGCTGCTTCGCAGAAGCGCGGATGACTCCGACCAGGTAGAGCGCGTAATCGTGGCGAACGCTACCCAAATGGCAATCGTCGTGGCCATCGCCAACCCGGAACCGCGAACCCGACTTATCGACCGCTACCTGGCTGCGGCCTATGACGCCGGTCTCAAGCCGATTCTTGTAATTACAAAGGTCGACCTGGCCGACCCAGCCGACTTCCTGAAGAACTTCGAAGGCCTGAGCATCCCGGTGATTAAGAACCGCTCGGATGACCCATCCGTGGAGGAACTTCGCAAACTCTTGGCCGGAAACACGACCGTCATGGTTGGGCACTCTGGTGTTGGCAAGTCGACTCTCGTAAATGCGTTGGCACCAGACCAGTTCAGGGCAACCGGCGGCGTCAACGCGGTAACCGGCCGCGGTCGTCACACCTCATCCTCGGTGCGCGCTATTCAGCTGAGCGATGCATGGATTATTGACACCCCTGGAGTTCGTTCATTCGGCCTGGGGCACGTGAAACCAGAAAATATTCTGCGTTCGTTCGAGGACCTTTGGCACGTCATCGAAACCTGCCCGCGCGACTGCAGCCACCTGGCCGATGCCCCCGATTGCGAGCTAGACATTGCCATCGCGAAGGAGACGCTGGGCAACTCCGGCGCACACCGTGTTGACTCACTCCGACGACTGATTGCCTCGCTGGCCACCCACTCGGATCCGTTCGAAAAACGCTCAACCGACTCTGAATAGAATTGCAGCCATGACCTACCGAGAAGACTTAGCCCTGGCACTCGAGCTGGCAGACACTGCCGACTCGATTTCGCTCGCTCGTTTTCGCGCACAAGACCTTTACGTCGAGACCAAGCCAGACTCTAGCCCGGTTACCGATGCCGACCGCTCAGTGGAGCAGGCGCTAAAGGCAAAACTTGCCGAGAGCCGACCTGCTGACGCCCTAATCGGTGAAGAGTTTGGCAACACGGATGGCGATGCCGGCGGCCCAAAACGCACCTGGATTATCGACCCAATCGATGGCACGGCTAACTTCATGCGCGGTGTTCCAGTCTGGGCGAGCCTGATTGCCTTGGCCATCGACGGCAAGGTTGTTCTCTCTGTAGTTTCTGCTCCAGCGCTAGGCCGCCGCTGGTGGGCGGCGCCTGAAATCGGTGCTTGGACCCGAGACCTCGATGGTTCGGAAAGAATCTTAAAAGTCTCTGCAATCGGCGACTTGGCACACGCATCCTTGTCTTATAACAACCTGCAGTTGTGGGATCAATCCGGCAAATTGCCAGAGCTACTCGAGCTTTCGAGAAAGATCTGGCGCACTCGCGCTTACGGCGATTTTTATTCATACATGTTGCTGGCCGAAGGGTCGGTCGACATTGTTACGGAACATGACTTGAAGATTTACGACATCGCAGCGCTTGTCCCTATCGTTGAACTTGCCGGCGGAGAGTTCAGCGCGCTGAATGGCCCGTTGACCGAGGACTCCTCGAGCGTACTTGCAACAAATGGGAAACTACACGAAGTGGTTTTCGCAGCCTTCAACTAATAAGGAACACCATGCCGATTCTTAATGACATCACCGCAGCGTTCGGAAACACTCCACTAGTTCGAGTGAACCGCCTTTACCCGGAGTCAAAGGCAACCGTTGCGGCGAAGCTCGAGTTCTACAACCCAACCTCAACTGTCAAGGACCGTCTTGCAATCGCGATGGTTGACGCAGCCGAGGCTTCGGGCGAGCTAAAGCCTGGCGGAACCATCATCGAAGCTACTTCTGGCAACACCGGCATTGCACTCGCAGCCGTCGGCGCCGCTCGTGGCTACAAGGTCATCCTGACCATGCCGGAGTCAATGTCAAAGGAGCGTCGCGCCCTTCTTCGTGCATACGGCGCTGAGCTAGTTCTAACCCCAGCTCCTGAAGGCATGAAGGGCTCAGTTACTCGTTCACAGGAGATCGCAGCCGAGACCGGCGCCATCCTGGTAAAGCAGTTCGAGAACCCAGCTGGTCCTTTCATCCACGCGACCACCACCGCTCAGGAAATCTGGAACGACACCGATGGCAAGGTTGCCGCGGTTGTTGCAGGCATTGGCACAGGCGGAACCATTACCGGTGTTGGTGAGGCTCTGAAGAAGCTCAACCCAGAGATCAAGATCATTGCGGTTGAACCTGCTGCCTCGCCACTTTTGAACGGCGGATCACCTGCTGGTCACCCTATCCAGGGAATCGGCGCAAACTTCATTCCACCTGTTTTGAACACCGACATTTATGACGAGGTTCTAGACGCTCCAAACGAAGAAGCCTTCGCTTGGGCACGTGCGGCCGCAACCCAGGAGGGCATCCTCGCTGGTATTTCTGGAGGTGCCGCTCTTTGGGGTGTCAGCCAGATTGCAAACCGCCCAGAGTACGCTGGCAAGATTATTGTTGTAATCTTGGCTTCATTCGGTGAGAGATACCTCTCAACCGCTTTGTACTCTGACTTGATGGACTAAATGCCCCGTAAGAACGTTTTTTCTCGAGTAATCGAGGACATTGACGCAGCCCTAGTGCGTGACCCAGCGACAAACACTCGTTTCGAGATGTTTATGACTTCGCCGGGCCTTCACGCCGTCTGGCAGTTTAGAGTAAACCACTGGCTTTGGAAGCTCGGGTTGCGCACGCTGTCTCGCGTTCTTTCAAACTTCACTCGTCTCTGGACCGGTGTCGAGATTCACCCGGGCGCCACAATCGGTCGTCGACTTTTTATCGATCACGGTATGGGCGTAGTAATCGGTCAAACTGCTGAAATCGGCGATGACGTGCACATCTACCACGGTGTTACTTTCGGTGGAAAGACCCTTGAGTCAGTCAAGCGCCATCCTACTGTTGGCAACCGCGTAACCATCGGCGCAGGTGCAACCTTGATTGGCAACATCACCATCGGCGATGACTCTGCAATCGGCGCAAACACCACCGTGACTCGCGACGTAGCCCCAGGCTCGGTTGTCGTAGGTCAGGCACCGCGCACGCTTTAGAGCCACTCTAAAAAGTAAAGAAGTGCCAACCCAGCCACCACCAGACCACAACAATTGCGATTCGGGTGTTGCGATTGTGCATTATGCGGGCAATTAGATCACCAAATGGCGAAACCCAATTTGGTCGGACTCGGCCGAGTATCCACAAGACGACACCCGCGAGGATGACGGCCAAATACTCCCATTCAGGGATTGACAAGCTCACTTCTTCCTCCACGGATGGATCAAGCCGACACCGATGAGCATCCAAACCACAAGAAAAATGCCGCGGCCATAAGGTGACTCAAGCACCGGGTTCACGATGATCGAAATGGTTGGGTAGCTGGCGTCATCCTTGAATGAATTTGCCCAAATATAGGCAAAGAGTTCACTCACGCAAAGAATGGTGGCGAGAGTCAGCCACAGCCAGCGGGTGCGGTTCATGAGCTTCGTTGAAGATGGCTTGGGGCCGTGATCGCGGTAATAGACCATGAACAAAGCAATCGGCGCGAGTGCCAACAAAAGCACTGTGTCTTGCCATCCGCCTCGCTCAGAAAAGAACAGGATCGAGCTGGCGAACAAGATTGCCAAAAGCACGGGCGTTTTGCTCAGTTTTGGCCGTTCCGGCATTTCCCACTTGAACCACTTTTTCCAGTCAGCGATGACCAGCAGGGATCCGATTGTAAAAATCGCCGCATCCACCCAGGATTCGCGCATGAAGTGAAAAATCGCGACGTAGACCATTGGCGGTAGCCAGGGATTCATCCCGGAGAGTGCTCGCTTCACAGCCCTAGCCTAAAGCCAAACTAAACTGAAGCAATGCTTAGCGTTAGTGTGGTCATCCTGACCCAGGGAACCCGAAACGAAGATCTGCACCACATTTGGGCGGACGTTCTCGGCCAGACCATCAAACCAAAGAACATCATCACCGTGGTTAACTGCGAAAGCGTCGACCTTGGCAAGGTTCCTGCGGGCATCACCGTGGTTGAAACCGGCGTAAACCTAGGCATCCCGGCTGGTCGCAACTATGGAGTCCGTGGCCTCGCTGCAACCTCCGGCCAAGAGTCTGATCTGATTCTGTTCATTGACGATGACGCATACATCCTTGGTTCAGATTTCATCGAGCGCGCGATCGAAATTTTTGAGGCCAACGACAAGCTCGGATTGGTCCAGCCGAAGGTTGTCACCCGAATCGGTCAGAGCGATGAAACCGAAGAGTCTGGGCCTCGCTATTGGATCCCACGGGCAGACAAGACTCCAACTCTCGAAACATTCCCAGCTTTCTCGGTTTGGGAAGGCGCTACCGTCATCCGCTGGAACTGCTTCATTCAAGCCAATGGTTGGGCAGAGCCGATTTTCTATGCCCATGAAGGCACCGATTTGGCATGGCGAGTCTGGAACACCGGATTCGAGACTCGTTACGAGCCTCGACTAGTCGTCAGCCACCCACCGGTAGGCCCTGAGCGCCACGACAAGAGCATTTGGTTCGGCATGCGCAACAAGGTTGTTATGGCACGCCGCAACCTGCCGTTGCCGTTCCTAGTGATTTATCCGCTCGCGTGGTTTGCTCTCGACTTCGTCAAGATCATGATTGGCAAGATCCCTCACCCTTCTGGCAAGTATGCGATCAAGACGCAGCTACGCGAGTTATTCAAAGGTTTCTTCGCCGGCATCCGCATGGACCTAAGCGACCAGGGCTACGTCTTTGACAAGGATGCCGTACGCCGCAAGTTGTCATGGAAGACCATCGGCGTTATGACCAAACACGGTCGCCCGCCAATCGCATAGGCCCTTTTCTCGGCTAAAAAGCCTGCGCTAGACGCACTTCGATTAGTCGCTTGACTAGATCTCGCGGCAGACACTCATCCTTGCTGAAGTGCAATGAACCCTTCGTGAACGTGTAGCCCTCAAGCTCGGAAGTTAGTTCCTGAAAGACGTGCCCGCTGAACGGGAAATAGGAATTGTGATTCTTGTATGCGTCAAAACCGGCGATGCCTTTTCCGTCCACCTTGAAACAAGGCAGGTTATAGGAAATGCACTCCTCGGCATCTGGGATGAATTCGAGGATGACCTTGCGCAGCTCAAGCAGCACCGAACGCTGAGGCTCTTTAACTCCGACTAAGAAATCGTCGATGACCGTCATGGCTTCGGACTAATTGAGATTTAGCGCCAAGCGGCGAGAATCAGACCCATAACGGCAAGGCTGACGATGTCTTGGCCCACCTCGAGAATCCAGACACGGAAACCCTGACCACCGAATAGTCGGTGAGAAATAGAGGTAGCCGCACCGATACCGAAGCCGAAGAAGGCACCAGCTAGACCGCCATTTAGAACTCCATAGTTTGGGTCAACGGTGAACGCATATTCGAGGAACACAGCCAGGGTGATTGCCATGACGAACGCAGCAGCAAAAGTCGAGCCGAAGATCGCGCCCATGTTTGCACCGCCGGCCTGATCTTCTGGGCTCTTGCCCTGAAGCTTCCACCAGATCGGGAAGAAGGTCTTTGGCCCAAACCATACAGAGCCAATAATGATGCCGGCAACCCCAGCGACTGCAATCGCAGCCCAGTTCAAATCAGTAAAAATCATGCCTACAGACTAGCTGCGTGGGCGCAAAGTTGCCACCATTGGGCATACAAACGGGTCGACGTTGTTGCTTAGCCCGACCTTGCTCAAATACTTGATGATGACGACATAGCTGGCAATCAAATTCATCTCGATTAGAGGGATGTCGTTCTGGCGGCAATACTCCCCCACAATCGCGTGAGCCTTGCGCAGGTTTGGTCGAGCCATCGATGGAAACAGGTGGTGTTCAACCTGATAGTTGAGACCGCCCATTAGGTTGTCTTTCAACCAGCTGCCACGGATGTTGCGTGAAGTTAGAACCTGACGAGAAAAGAAGTCAAGCTTTGAGTCCTTCGGCACAAGCGGCATTCCCTTGTGGTTTGGCGCGAATGCCGCACCCATGAAGAAACCGAAAATCATCATCTGGAAGAGCCAGAGAGCGATGGCCCAGAGCCAGCCGAACATGAACCCCATCGCCACGTATGGCGCTGCCTGGCGAACGGTCATCAGGCCGAATTCGAGCAGTCGGGTCTTGAGTGGCTTTTCTTTGCGAACTAGACCCGCAAACGAGTCGAGCAAGAGGTCGAAACCAGTTAGGAACAAAAGGAACGGAAACAGGTAACCCTGGCGTTCGCTTAGCCAACGCTCGATACCCTTTTTCTCGTTGCGTGACTCTGGGGTGAAACTCAGGATGCGAATTGCGATGTCTGGGTCGGCATTGATCTGGTTTGGAGTCTTGTGGTGCTGGTTGTGCTTCTTCATCCAGAAGCCGTAGCTCAGGCCGGCAAAGAGGTTAGCAAGAACGAGACCGAGGGCGTCATTTGCCTTGTTGCCACGGAAAACCTGACGGTGGGCAGCCTCGTGAGCGATGAACCCATACTGGGCAGAAAGAACACCGAGGAGACCGGCGATGCCGAATCCGGCGATGATCCATACCGGATTTTCGTTGAAAGCTTGGCCGATGAAAGCACTCGCGGTCCATAGACCCGAAGCCAGAACCGAGATGACGGCTAGGCGAATCATGTAAAAACTTGGCTTCTTTTTCATCAAGCCAGCGGCCTTGACTCTCGTCAGCACCTCGTTGAAGTTTGTAACGCCTTTGGTGCTGACAGCAATGCTCATCTTCTAAGACTAGGCGCGGGGCGTGACAATCCCGACCGATTCACGGGCGATTCCCAGACTGGTTTGAACTATTCGAGAAACGAGCCGGCGAGTTCGGCGAAAACATCCTCGAGAAGCTCTTCAAAATAGCTTCGAGCAACCGGCGTCTTGGCATCGTGAACCATGAGGATTGCGGCGTCGCGAAGCTCCTGAAGCGAGCCACCTTCGGCCTCGAGGCCGCGGTCGCGGGCAACGAAGTGAAGTTCAAGCGAGATCAGCAGGTTGCGCAGATAATACTTCTGCTGAAGTTCGGTCAGAGGCTGCTTATCTAGCGCCTCGAGTTGAAGTTCAAAACTCTCTTTTGCATTCCAGACGTAATCGGCCGGGAACTTGCCACCTTCGAACATTAGTTCTCTTCGAGGAAGTCGGCCAACGACTGGAAGTAGCTCTGCATTCCGACCGTAGTCGCTTCGATCTGCTCGGCAGGCATCTCGCCAAACTGAGAGAACTTGACCCAAGAGTTGTCGCCGCGAGATTCAAACTCGAGAACCACTTTGTGGTGCGGTGCGTTCTCATCAAGGGCCAGCCATTCATCCTTGGATTGGGTATAAGACATGGTGTGCTCGAGGCGCTCTAGCGGGGTGACGTGCTTGTACCAGCCGAAGAAGTAAGCGACGAATTCGAATGCCGGAACGTCGATTGCCACAGTCCATAGCCCGCCTTCATCCGGCACGGATGTTGCCGTTCCTGGCACCACAGTCAGCTCGGTTGGGTGATACCACTGCTCAAGTTCGCTCGCGGTGGTCCAGGCCTGCCAGAGGCGCTCAATGGCGACCGGATACTCGCGTTCAACCGAGTAAAGAAAATCGTGCTTCATCTTTAGTCCTTGTCATGACGGGCAGGCTAGCCCTTGAAGTTCAAATAAACTTTACCGACTTCTGCGGGCTTAGTCGTTTTCGCAGTGGCCACCGAGATGGATGCCGATTTACCCACACTCTTCAAAGATGATTTCGCGTAGTCACAAGTGTTTTTGGCGCGCGACTTGAAAATCACCAACTCTTTGGCGGTCGTTTTACTCGAATAGAGAGCCGTGCAAGTTATTTGACGCGGCTCGATTGTTCTGACCTGCTTGGAGATGGCCGTGCGCTGAGAAGCGGAGAGGGTCGATGTCTTAGCTGCAAACGCGGCGATCGCCATTGGCTTGGTCGCCACCGGCGTAGGGCTTGCAGTCACAGTGGGCTTTGGTGTCGGGCTCGGGCTAGCCGTGACTGTAGGCGAAGCAGTTGGCAAAGGGGTCGGAGTGGGAGTCGCCGTTGGCGTTGGAGTCGAGGAACTGCCGCCACCTCCACCGCCGACCTGAGGCGAAGGTGAAGAGCTTGGCTGGTTTTGCTGAGCCCACGCAGCCCGCAGTTGCAGTGATCTGGCGGCGAAATAAGGGGTCAAATAAAGGGGCAACTGGCTAAATTCAAATCCGTACACGGTGTTAAACGCAACCGCATTAGCTGCTCGCTCCGCATCATTACCCTGCCCCTTGGTGCGCAGGAGCTCCTTCATCCAGTCGACATAGCGTTGGTGACCGTATTGTGCTACCAACCATTCGCTTGCGAGCGTGCCGACCGCGTATTGGTCCCATACGGTGCCACCACGCGTGAGCATTGTTTGAACATCAAAAACGTTTCCGCTCTGAAAGAGGTCGAGCATTTTGAAATCTGCGAACTGGTATCCGTTATAGATGTCGTACTGAGTTGCATGACCGGCGATGGATTTGTTTATGAAACTCAGAGTCTGATCTTCAGGCGCTATGCCAAGGGCCAACCCATAGAAGTTAGCCTGCCCTTCAATGAGCCAAGGAACTGTTCCGAGAAAGAGTGACGCCGTCTGCTCGTATTGGACCCAGTGGCTGTATTCATGGGGGCCCACCTGCTGATCGTTGATTGAGCTGTCAGCACCATTACGCACACACTGGATAAATATTTGCCGCTGATCTGCCTTGAAGGCGAGGGCGAATCCGCAAGAGTTTCTCTCAATCCAAGAGCGAATGCCACCTGGCACACCGGCGCTCCAGGATGGGTGTTGGGCTAGCACGCCCTCAGCCCAGGCAGCATCACTCTGAGTCAGGTACATTACGGTCACTCCAGCTGGGGTGTATTCACCTCGCCAAAAGTCTGCCGCTTTACGAACCAAAGCCGTCTCACGCGCAAGGGTCGCCGAATCCACGGTGGGCGATACAACATAACTGATGTCATAGTTCGTTGCAGTCTGGCTATAACCGCGGAAGACTGCCGAATAGGCGGCCATAGGATTTACCGCTTGCACGCTTGAGCCAGCAGCCGGGTCACTTAGAGATGACGCGGGGCTGTAGCCGGACCGTTGCCCAATCGCGATGACTTGAACCGCCTTGCCAACGTCGTTGGCCCCGACCGTAAATGTCTGTGAAGTAGCACCAACAACTGGCGCATAATCAACGAACCATTGATAACTAATAGTTGCCTGAGAGTCTGAGCCGGTCGTTCCAGCAGTCAACACGCTGCCGGCGGAGACCGTGCCCGCGATGGTTGGCTTGGCAATGGTCAGCTGGTAGGGAACGGCCGTTCGCAACTTCTTGGACTCACTGAATACAAACCCATTGGCGTAAGTCACCTGGTATGCGCCCCAGATATTTTGCCCGGAATCGGCCAGCTGCAACCGATAACTGCTCTGGGTCGCTCCGGCGATTTGTTCGCCGTTTCTAAACCACCTGAAGCTTTGCTCGACGGTGTTGCCAAAATTTGTGTTGAAAGGCTGACAAGAGAAGTTCAAATGCCAGCCAACTGTGGCGGTTGCAACTCCACTCGGACGGGGTGAAAAGCATCCCGGTTGGGCCACTGACTCATCACCATAAGTCATTGTTCCGCCACCCTGAGGCACTGAGGAGAAAACTCTTGCACCAGGAGCATCGACAATCAAGTCAGCGAACCCACTCTTACTTAGCGTGACTTTTGCTGACACCACTTTGCCGGCGAGGTCGGAGCCGAGTGCCAAGTTTGCACTTTGAGCTGCTGAGATTAGTGAACCATCGGCGTACCATTCGAAGCTCGCTGCGATCGATTGGTCATCTGATGGATAAAGGGCGGAAATTGTCGCGCCGACTCCGAAAGATCCGACCAACAGCACGGGAGAATTTGCTATCAGAGGGGCCTCTGCTCTTGCCACTGATGGAGTGCCGATCAGCGCCAAGGCAAGCAAGAAAGAGATGACTCTTCGCATATACGCCTCCGCTATTCGCTCTGACTATATTCAGACTATGAGAACGCACGAAGAATCTCTAAGTTCCGAGCAATGTCGTCGGATTCTAGCCGCGCTCGCATCGGAGCCCAAGTCGCGTGAACAGCTTGTCAAAGCGACCAAACTAACCCTGGATTCAGTAAATAAACACCTGGCTGTATTGCGGATTGCAGATCTAGTCGAGATTGGTCCCGACGACCAAATTTCTGCTAAACGTTAAAGCGGAACTCGACTACGTCGCCATCCTTCATGACGTAGTCCTTGCCTTCCATGCGAACCTTGCCGGCAGCCTTGGCGTCAGCCATTGAACCGAATGACATTAGGTCGTCATAAGAAACGATTTCTGCCTTGATGAAGCCGCGCTGGAAGTCGGTGTGAATAACACCGGCAGCCTGAGGAGCAGTCCAACCCTTGTGAATGGTCCAGGCACGAGCCTCTTTAGGGCCAACGGTTAGGTAAGTCTGCAGACCAAGAGTGTCGAAACCGATGCGGGCGAGCTGGTCGAGACCAGACTCATCCTGGCCTAGTGAAGCAAGAAGTTCGTTGGCTTCTTCAGCAGAAAGGTCGATTAGTTCTGACTCGACTTTGGCATCCAAGAAAACTGCCTCGGCAGGGGCAACCAAGTCGGCGAGCGCCTTCTTCTTTGCAGCATCGGTCAGGATCGACTCATCCACGTTGAAAACGTAAATGATTGGCTTCGAGGTCAGCAGACCAAGTTC
>WLGA01000025.1 GCA_009703445.1 Actinomycetota bacterium
ATCATCAGCTTCAAGGACAACGAGTCTGATGAAGCCCCAACCGATCACGAATTCAAGCAGCGCGTCGAATTTGCCCACGATGGCAGCAACGCAATCACATACATTTCATCAGCCGAACTCATCGGCGACCCTGCTATCGCCTTGCCAAGCGAAATCGGTTACTGGCGAATCGCTCGCAAGTCAGAGCCTGCCGATCACGGCCCAGGCTTGCTTCCGGGCGTTGGAGAACCGAGCCTAAAAAGCCACGAAGACTTAGAGACTCTGCGCAACAAAGAGGGCGGTTTCGACATCCAGGTTTCGATGCTTCACCCAGGCGGAGTTGCCGAGCTTTACAACGGCAAGATCAAGGGTGCTCGCATCGACCTCGCTTCGGCCTCGGGTGCAGCGTTTGACACCGCAAAGACCTATCGCCATTCGACCCGACTCTACGGCTTGGTAGAGAACGCCCTGCTTTGGGTGTGGGAGATCGCACTTCCTGCTGGCGATCTAAAGCCGCATGCTTCAGCGCGCCTCGAACGAGTCGAATAATCATGGCCGGTGAGGTTAAGGGCAGTTTTGCTAACCCACTAATCGAGCAGCGTCAACTCGCCGAGGGGCTAGCTGCGGTAAATCTTGGCCCGCGCGGCATCATCACCGTTTTTGGCCCCGACCGACTCGACTGGCTGCACTCGCTTCTCAGCCAAAATCTGAAGAACCTAAAGCCGGGGCAGAGTGCTGAGGCGCTGCTTCTGGACCCACAGGGGCACATCGAGCAGGTGATTCACTTCCTGGATGACGGCCAGACCGCATGGCTGATTGTCGAGGCCGAAGGGCGCGAGGGTCTCCTAAAGTTTTTGACCAAGATGGTATTCCGAATGAAGGTCGAACTAGCCGACCGCTCGGATGATTTCACCGTAATTGGGCGTTTGGTGCGCGGCGAAAATGCTAAACCAGAACTCGACCAAGCTGCGGTTTCGAACGAGGTCAGCTTGACCTGGGTTGACCCGTGGCCGGGCGTTGTCACCGGAGGCGTGCGTTACTCGCGCGCGTGGCCTGCCAAGTGGCCATGGACAGAGACCCTAGTTGCTAATGAGGATGTGGCTTCGGTATTTGCCGAGTTCGAACCAGCCGGAACCATGGCTTACGACGCGCTTCGAATCGCAGCCCACCGCCCACGCCAGCTCGGCGAGGTAGACGACAAGGCTTTGCCGCATGAATTTGACTGGCTTTCAACCGCGGTTCACATGAGCAAGGGCTGCTACCGTGGCCAAGAAACGGTCGCCAAGGTTCACAACCTCGGTCACCCTCCGCGCCGTCTAACCTTCTTGCACCTTGACGGCTCGGGGCACGCCTTGCCTGAGGCTGGCGATGAAATCTACATTGACGGAAACCCAAGCGCAAGAGGCAAAATCACCTCGGTTGGGCAACATCACGAGATGGGGCCGATTGCACTGGCTCTGCTGTTCCGAGCGGTTCCCGAAGACGCGTCTCTAATCGTGCGCACCGGTTTGGGCGACCTGTCGGCTAGTCAAGAAGTTATCGTTCCGCAGAGCGCCGGCAAGGCCAATGACATCCCAAAGATTCCTAAGTTGTTGATGGGCGGCAAGCACTGATGCGTTGGAGCCTCAACGACTCGACGCGCCGGGTAATCGAGTCAGCTCCTGCAATCATCCAGATTGTCCTCGCAGCAACCGCAAGTTTTGCTTTCACCAACTTGGTCCTTGGGCACTCAAACCCAATCTTTTCTGTCACTGTGGCCATCACCGCCCTGGGTTTCACTCGAGACGCGCGGCCTCGTCGAATCCTTTCAACTGCCATTGGAATGGTCACCGGCATCGTTTTGAGCGAGCTTTTGCTTCTGCTGATCGGTCAGGGTTTGTGGCAGATGTCCATCGTTCTTCTGATTGCGCTAACCGCGGCAAGATTCATCACCGGATCAGCGGCTTTTGCTCTCACCGTAGGCATCCAAGCGATGCTCGTTTACATCATGCCGGCACCGGAAGGTGGAGCATTCGTCCGCAGCCTGGATGGTGTCATCGGTGGTTTTACTGCCCTCATTTTCACGGCGATAATTCCTCGCGACCCTCGCGGTTTGGCCAACAAGGATGCCACGAAACTTTTCAACATCTTCTTGGATTCACTCGAAGCGCTCAAACTCGCCGTCAGAAATGTTGACGTTGCAATCGTCGATGAAGCCCTCACCCGGGTTCGCCGCTCGCAGCCGCTGGTCGACAACTGGCGCATGTCACTGGATAGCGCTATCGCAATCTCTCGCATCTCACCATTCCTGCGCAAATACCAGGATGAACTCTCCGGTCAGGTTCGCTTGATGCGCGGGATGGACCTCGCCACCAGGAACCTTCGCGTCGTCGTGCGCCGGGTGGACTTTTTAGTGCGTGACGGGGTTTCAAGACCTTATCTAGCCGACCTATTTGAGCAAATATCCTCAGCAACTCAGCTGCTATCAATGGGCCTCGAGAGCGCGGAGCGCCTGCGCGAAGCTCAAGAGCAATTTGTCGAAATCATTCACCAGCTCGACCCAAAGAAATTCGGCATCGCCGACCAAATTCGTGAGGCGAGCGTTTTGCTCTTGTTACGACCGCTTTTGGTTGATCTTTTGTGTGCCAGCGGCATGAGCGAAGACGATGCTCGGGCCGAATTACCAGCCATCTAGGCGCATCTTTACACCGAACACTGTTTCGCAATTCACCTTCCGTTAACCTTTCAAAAAGGTTCTAGACACATCGGGCTTCGAATATTGAACACATGAGTGTTAATGCCCCTTCGGAGAAAATCGAAAGACGCAAATTGGCTACCAAGCCATTTGCCCGAGCCGACCGCATTTTCTTCGCTGTTTCGACGGCTGCGGCTTACTCATCCTTCGTCATCATCGCCCTGATTCTGATCTTCCTCGTCGGTCGAGCCATCCCGGCTTTCCAGACCCAAGGAATCATCGACTTCGCGTTTGGCTCCACCTGGGACTCGGCCGCAACCCCGGCAACTTTCCAGCTCGGGCCTATGCTTTGGGGCTCGATCCTGATTTCGCTAATCGGTGTCGTAATCGCGGTGCCTCTCGCCATCTCGATTGCCTACTTCATCGAATTCATGGCTCACAAAACTCTGGCCAAGATAGTCACCACAATCGTTGACCTGCTAGCCGCGATTCCGTCAATCGTTCTCGGCCTTTGGGGCGCGTTCGTTTTCTCACCGATTGCGGCCGGTTGGGCCAAGATGTTGAACCAATCAATGGGCTGGATTCCAATCTTCGACAACCCTGAGCAGAACTTCCTTCGCAGCCCATTTATCGCCGGCATCGTGGTCGCAGTAATGATTGTTCCGATCATCGCCTCAATCACCCGTGAAATCTTTAGCCAAATGGACCGCGACATCATCAACGCTTCATTGGCTCTCGGCGGAAACCGAGAGTCAACCTTCCGCAAGGTGATTTTGCCGACAGCCGCCGGAGGTGTCATCGGTGGTGTGCTTCTCGGCTTGGGCCGCGCCCTGGGTGAGACTGTTGCAGTGCTTTACGTTTTGAACATCAGCTTCGACATCAACTGGGGCAGCGTTCTCCAGGCCAAGGGTGGCTCGGTTGCTTCGATGATCATCTCGAAGTTCGGCGAGGCCAACCCGGATGAAATCAGCGCGCTGATGGCTGCCGGCCTGGTGCTATTCGTCTTCACTCTGATCATCAACTCAATCGCGTCCTACATCGTTGCAAAGGCTCAGCCATGGAGAAAGTAACCGACCTAACTCCGGTCGCAAGGCCGAAGACAGCCGCTCCGTGGTCACGCAAGTCACCACAGTTCGTGCTTTACGCCTCTTTAGCATCGATTGTTCCTGCAGCGGTTGCGCTCGGCACAATTGCGCTGACCGGCATGGATTTCATGGCGGCACTGTTCATTGTCTTCCTACCACTTCAGATTGTCGCCGCGGCGCTTGTCGGAATCACCGTTTACGGCCGCCGAGGCATCCTTGAAGGTTTGCTCGTTGTGGCAACGATCTTCCTTAGCTCCTTCGTCTTCGTGTTGCTCGGCTCAGTTATCTGGTCGGTTATCAGCAACGGCTTCTCCGCTTTGAGCGCCAGTTTCATCTTCCAGAACAACTACTACATCCAGCCAAAGACCTCGCTGGAGTTCGGCGGAGTTGGCCACTCAATCCTCGGAAGCCTTTTGATCGTCGGCCTCTCTACCATCGTGACCGTGCCTCTGGGTTTGGCGACTGCCGTTTACCTAACCGAGACTCAGGGCAAGAGCAAGGGCATCATCCGCACCCTGCTACAGGCGATGTCTGGTCTTCCATCCGTGGTTTCTGGATTGTTCATCTATGCGATGTTCATCGCCTCGGGAATCACAACTTATGCGGGCTGGACAGGTTCGCTAGCGCTGATTCCCTTGATGTTGCCAACAGTCGCCCGTGTAACCGAAGAGGCATTGCGTCTCGTTCCGGTTGAGCTCCGAAATGGCGCGCTTGCTTTGGGTGCCCCTGCATGGCGAGCATTTGTACAGGTGACCCTGCCTGCTGCGAAGTCAGGCATCGTGACCGCAATCCTTTTGGGTGTTGCCCGAGTCATCGGCGAGACTGCTCCGCTGGTGTTGACCACTTTTGCCGCCGACCGCACCAACCTCAACCCATTTGAGGGTGCAATGGGCTCGCTACCTACCTACCTGTTCAACTACATCGCATTTGGCTTCGACGAGTCTATTCAGCGTGCCTGGGGTGCAGCCCTAGTCATCCTGATCCTCGTAGCGATTCTCTTCATCTCGGCTCGAGTTGCATCGCGCACTCGCACCAAGGCAAGAAAGTAAGGAAAAAATGTCAAACCTCACCTATCACCTGCGTGCCGAAGACGTAAACGTCTGGTTTGGCGAGCGTCACGTTCTGAAGAATGTGAACCTTGCTTTCCCGACCAATCAGGTCACCGCGCTTATCGGCCCATCTGGCTGCGGTAAGTCAACTTTCATCCGCACCCTGAACCGCATGCACGAGCTAATTCCTTCAGCTGGTTTCGCCGGCAAGGTTCTGCTTGACGACGAAGACATCTACGGCGACGGAATCGACCCGGTCAAGGTTCGCTTGAACGTCGGAATGGTATTCCAGAAGCCAAACCCTTTCCCAACCATGTCGATTCAGGAGAATGTTCTTTCGGGATTGAAGCTTTCGGGTCGCAAGAACGCAAACAACGAAGAGTTGGTCGAAACCTCACTTCGTCGTGCTTCAATCTGGAACGAAGTTAAGGATCGCCTAAACGACCCTGCGCTTTCACTTTCTGGTGGTCAGCAGCAGCGTCTTTGCATCGCCCGCTCATTGGCAATGGGCCCAAAGGTCTTGCTCATGGATGAGCCTTGTTCGGCGCTTGACCCAGGTTCTACACGCCGCGTCGAGGAGACCATCCTTGAGCTAGCTCCTGAAATGACGATCGTTATCGTGACTCACAACATGCAGCAGGCGCAGCGCGTTGCAGACCAGACCGCGTTCTTCTTGTCAGAGGATGGCAACCCTGGCCACGTCGTCGAGTTCGGTGCTACCGAGCAGGTTTTCGAGCAGCCGATTGACCCTCGAACCAACGACTACGTCAACGGACACTTCGGCTAGCCAAAAGCTAGACACCTGAAGTTAACCATTTCGTCGCTAACTAGTTACTAGGTAAAGCACCTCGGTTAACTTCGAAAGTTTCTAATAGAAACATCCGCAAGACAAACCACTTTCTTTCCAAGGAGAAACACATGAAGCGCTCACTAGTCGGCATCCTCGCCGCAGTAGCTTTGGTCGGCACCATCGGCCTAACCGGAACCGCTGCATCTGCAGCTACCACCCTAAAGTCTTCAGGTTCATCATTCGCTAACGGCATCATGCAGGCTTGCAAGACCAACGTTGGCGGAGTTGACCTAACCTACACCTCTACTGGTTCAGGCACCGGCCGCAGCCAGTTCGCTGCTAAGACCACCGACTTCGGTATGTCAGACGGTCTTTTCACCGCAGGCACCCAGCCAGCTAACTTCGTTTACGTTCCACTAGTTGGTGGCCCTGTTGCCATCGTTCTAAACGTTCCTGGCGTAAAGAACCTAAACCTAACCGGCGACCTAATCGGTCAGCTATACACCGGCAAGATCACCAAGTGGAACGACGCGCAGATCGCAAAGATCAACAAGGGCGTCAAGCTTCCTGCACTTGCAGTTCAGCCGGTTTACCGCTCAGGTTCATCTGGTACCTCAGAGAACTTCACCAACTTCCTAGCGCAGACCGCGACCGGCTGGAAGACCAACGGAACCTTCGCATCGGCTAACACCGTAGTTGGAACCTCAGCTGCAACCTCAACCGTTCTAGTTACCACCGTGAAGTCAACCTCAGGCGCATTTGGTTACGCTGACTTGTCAGACGTAGCAGCTGCAGGCTTGAACTTCGCTGCAGTTCTAAACGGCGCGAAGCAGTACATCAAGCCAGACGTTCGCTCAGCGAAGGCCTTCCTAGCTGTTCAGCGTGTGAACAACAACGGAACCCTAACCTACGACTACAAGACTCCTGTTCGTGGCGCTTACCCAGTTTCGCTAATCTCTTACGCACTTGCGTTCAAGAACGGAAACAAGGATGTTCAGAACTACCTAAAAGCATTCGTCAACACCTGTGCTCCAACCGAGGGTGCGAAGCTTAGCTACGTTGCAATCGATGGCAAGCTGAAGGCGAAGGCTCTAGACCTGATTGACCTAATCGGCTAATCAAAAAGCCTTAAAGTGGGAGAGCGCAACCGTGCCTTGGTTGCGCTCTCTCCACGTTTCAAAAGTTCCAAGTAAGAAACCTTTCGCAGTAAGAATCACCTAGGAGAAATCGTGTTCGCAAAGAAGCTAGTTGCCGTCGGCCTCGCCATTTTCGTCTCCCTAGGATTGACTGCTTGTGACCCTCCAATGCCTCCGGAGATTCTAGCTGCAGAAGCCGAGAAGGTAGTCACATGCATCGATGGCGACCTCACGGTTGCCACTCCGGCGGCGATCGCCGACGTAATCGACAGCTGGGCCAGCTCCATCTCTGGCGCGTGCACCGGCATGAGCCTGACTGCCGTAGAGGCCGCCGATGAAACTGCCCAGGCTGTCATTTCGATGGGTGGCGAAATAGCCCCCGCCTGCACCCCTTTCGCAACCTTCCCAATCGCAGTCGATGGCGGTGTGGTTGCATTCGCTCTTACTGACGCGCCTAACCTGACGCTGTCGCCGGCAAACGTTCAAGACATCTTCTCGGGCAAGATCAAGAATTGGTCAGACCAGACTCTTGCTGCTTCAAACCCGGATGCCGTTTTGCCTGATCTGCCAATCAAAATTGTCGGCGGTCCTCAGCAGCCAGTGATCGACTCTCTAACTGCCTGGTTCAAGAAGCTGGGAACCGAATTCGCTCCTTCGCTTGCGAAGGTCGCTGCTGTCGACGATGGGGCATTCCTGGCCACCATGGCCGAGGGTGACATCGCGCTCACTTCATACTCGAACGCGCTTTACAACTACTCGACCGTCGCCGCTATTGCTGTCGATGGCAGCTATGCGGTTGCAGATGCACTTGGCCTTCAGAATGGAGCCGACGAGTCATACCAGCCGGCAGAAGGCGACTTCCCTGCCTATGGCGCGACCTACCCGATCAACCTAGCTCTGTGCGGCGCCGATAACCAGATTGCTCGCACTGTGGCTCGCTACCTGCTTCGCCAGGATGCCCAGGGTGCTCTGGGCTCGGCGATTATCGCTCCTCTGCCAAACAGCCTGCGCATTACGACCATCGGTCTGATCGAGAAGGGTCTAACTAAGTAAAGGCGCTACGGCTGCCCAGTCAATAGTTAGTTCGCCTAAGCGCCAGCGCCTTTTGTCGCCGGTAAGCGGCCAGCCGGCTTCAACCAACTGTGAGCAGCAGGCAACCCATCGCTGGTCAGCTCCAAACGAACCAAGCCCGGCATTGGTGCGCCAAGCTCCGTCGAGCGCCTGAAGGAACTCGTAGATCGGCTCGCCCGGCTGGTTGTGGTGGATGAGTGCTTTTGGCAGCCTCTCGGCGACCTTGCTCGGTAAATCCAGGCCGCTGAGGCGTATCGAAATGGTGAGGCTCAACGGTTTTTGATTATCCAGTGTTATCCAGGTTGAGAGACGCCCGATTTCATCGCAGGTGCCCTCGATGAGCAGTCCGTCATCCGTGAGTCTGGACTGCATTCGCGCCCAAGCTTCAGAAACTTCTGATTCGTCATACTGGCGGAGTACGTTGAAGGCACGAATCACATGCGCCTTCTCGGCCAGTGCGGCAGGCAGGGGAGTCTCGAACCCGCCGTGGGTGAAGTGCAGGTGGTCGGTGGCGACTGCCAGACCGCGCTCGACGCGCTCACGTTCGATCTCGATGCCGACCACGTGAGTTCTCGGGTTCACTTTGGCTAGGCGTGACAACAGTTCGACGGCGGTGATCGGGCTAGCGCCAAAACCGAGATCTACCACCACCGGTGTCTCTGTGCGACGAATCACCGGGAGTGCGGCGACGTAGCGATCAACTCGTCTGAGTCGATTCGGGTTGGTTGTGCCTCGGGTTACGGTGCCCACCGGCTTCTTGACTGTCACCATTACAAATTACGGCACGAATCGAAGGGCCGCCTCGCGCCGGCAAAGTAAACTTGAGCATATGACCGCAAAATACACATTGATTCTGCTTCGTCACGGCAACAGTGACTGGAACCAGAAGAACCTTTTCACCGGCTGGGTAGACGTTGACCTAAGCGACCAGGGTCGCGCCGAGGCGCACCGCGCAGGCGAGCTCCTCGCCGAGTCTGGCCTGAAGCCAGACTTGCTTTACACATCTCGCCTAAAGCGCGCCATCAACACCGCTCACATCGCTTTGAACGCCGCCGAGCGCAGCTGGATTGACGTGAAGCGCGACTGGCGCCTAAACGAGCGTCACTACGGAGCTCTTCAGGGCAAGGACAAGGCTCAGACCCTTGCCGAGTATGGCCCAGAGATGTTCCAGACCTGGCGCCGCAGCTTCGACGTGCCACCACCGCCGATCGATGACAACGACCAGTATTCTCAGGCGCACGACGACCGCTACGCAGACCTCAACGGCAACGTGCCGAAGACCGAGTGCCTCAAGGATGTTCTAGAGCGTATGCTGCCATTCTGGTTGTCAGACATTCAGCCGGACCTAAAGTCGGGCAAGACCGTTCTTGTAACCGCACACGGAAACTCGCTTCGTGCATTGGTGAAGCACTTGGATGGCGTCTCGGATGAAGACATCGCCGAACTAAACATCCCAACCGGTATTCCATTGGTCTATAAGTTGGACGAAAACTTCAAGCCGGTTGTTGCCGGTGGTGAGTACCTTGACCCTGAGGCAGCTGCCGCAGGTGCAGCAGCTGTAGCTGCGCAGGGTGCCAAGAAGTAATCAAGCATCAACTGAAAAAGCCTCCCATTTGGGAGGCTTTTTCTTTGCTTCAAACTCTGTGATTACTCGACGTCTGCCCAGTCACCGGTGGTTAGGTAGCTGACCTTCGATGAGATGTCTACTACGTGGTCGGCAAAGCGCTCGTGGTAACGGCTGGCTAAGGTCACGTCAACGGTGAACATTGCGTTTTCCTTCCAGTCGTCGCCCAGCACTACGTCAAAGACGTGGCGGTGAAGTTCATCCACGCGGGCATCCTCAGCCTGAATTTGGCGAGCGAAGTCAACGCTGGTGTTCTTCAGAAGTTCAACGACCTGCTTGGCAAGCTTTACATCCAAGGTACCCATCTCGGCGAAGGTCGCGGTGAGCGAGGCTGGTACAGCGGCTCCAGGGAAACGGTAGCGAGCAATTGCCGCAATGTGACCGGCTAGAGCGCCCATGCGCTCGAGCGAAGCGGAAATGCGAAGTGCTGAAACCAGGATGCGAAGGTCGCGGGCAACCGGCGACTGGCGAGCAAGCACCTTGATCACTAGTTCGTCCAGTGCTAGAGCTTTGTTTGAGGTCGCGTCTGAGATTGCGATTGCCTCATCGGCAAGCGCTACATCTGAAGTGCCGAAAGCCTTGGTGGCCTTCTCGATGATGCGAGCGGTGTCCTCGGCCATCTCGACAAGACGAGTCTGAACCTCGGTTAGCTGTGACTGAAATACCTCGCGCATTGCAACTCCTTCGTGAAAATCTATTGCTACCTTTTCACCGTTAGGTGAACAAGTCAAAAATAACGCTTGAACTGTGCCCAAATTACGCCGTTTACGGCGAAACTGCCCCCGAGTTCTCTGACACAATCGCCTACAGTTAAGAATGTGAACAGCTCCTTGACAATTCTACTTGCGCTTGCCGCAGGTCTGATTGTTGGCGCGGGTTTTGTCCTCGTTCTGACGCGAGATAAGCGAAAGAAGCAATTGGAAGCCATTGAAGCAGAACGCACCATCCCTGAGGGGGCCGTTGAGATTCTCGACTTGCTCACCAGCGCGGGGGTAATTCTGAATGGCTCAAACACCGTGGTTCGTGCAACCAACGGCGCGCTCGCTCTTGGGCTGGTGCAGAATCGCTTGCTGATTCACAGCGAATTGGTTCGCCTCGTCGAGCTCGTGCGTGGCACCGGCAAGAACCAGACGATTGAAGCCGAATTGAGTACTGGCCTTCGAGGAGAAACCATCTGGGTTCAGGCACGCGCCGCACGCATGGACAACAAAAACGTCATGCTCCTAGTTGAAGACCGAACCGAGGCGAAGAGACTCGAAGATACTCGCCGTGATTTTGTCGCGAACATATCCCACGAACTAAAGACCCCGATCGGCGCGATAGGCCTACTAGCTGAGGCGCTTCAGGATGCCACCGACGACCCTGCCATGGTGACGAAATTTGCCGGAAACCTCTACAAGGAATCTCGCCGCCTAGGCAGCCTGGTTCAAGAAATCATTCAGTTGTCGCGCCTCCAGAGCGCGGAACTTTCCAAGACCGGCGAACTGGTAGACCTTGAGGGCATCGTTCACGAGTCAGTAGAGCGCAATCAAGTAATTGCCGAAGCAAAGAACATCTCAATCGAGGTCGACGCACCTTCAGGGATAGTCGTTTATGGCGACCACGAAATGTTGACCATGGCGGTAAAGAACCTCATCGAAAACGCGATTCTTTATTCTGAAGCCGACTCAACAGTTGGCCTCGGCCTCCGTGCGATCGACGGTGTTGCCGAAATCGCAGTAACCGACCACGGAGTTGGTATCGCAGCCGAAGACCAAGAGCGCATCTTTGAACGTTTCTACCGCGTAGACCCATCGCGTTCTCGTGAGACCGGTGGAACTGGCCTCGGGTTAGCCATCGTCAAGCATGTTGCTTCAAACCACCGTGGAGAAATCAAGCTTTTCTCACAGGTTGGCCTGGGTTCAACTTTCACTCTTCGTCTGCCGTTAGCCGACGCCAACATGAACAACGAAAACAAGGATGGAAATAATGACTAGAGTCCTCGTCGTCGAAGATGAGCAGTC
>WLGA01000026.1 GCA_009703445.1 Actinomycetota bacterium
AAATACATTGACTAAAGCAACCAAGCAGGTAGCCGTAAACGACATCGGCTCAGCTGAAGACTTCCTAGCCGCAGTAGAGGCAACCCTGAAGTTCTTCAACGACGGAGACCTAATCGAAGGTACCGTTGTAAAAATCGACCGCGACGAGGTTCTTCTCGACGTTGGTTACAAGACTGAAGGTGTAATCCCTTCTCGTGAACTTTCAATCCGCCACGATGCAGATCCATCAGAGATCGTTGCAGTAGGCGACACCGTAGAGGCACTTGTTCTTCAGAAGGAAGACAAGGAAGGCCGTCTAATCCTTTCGAAGAAGCGCGCACAGTACGAGCGTGCGTGGGGCGACGTCGAGAAGGTCAAGGAAGCAGATGGCACCGTTACCGGTGTTGTTATCGAAGTTGTTAAGGGTGGTCTGATCGTAGACATCGGCCTTCGTGGCTTCCTTCCAGCCTCATTGATCGAGCTTCGCCGCGTTCGCGACCTAGGCCCTTACCTAGGCCAGAAGGTTGAAGCCAAGATCCTTGAGCTTGACAAGAACCGCAACAACGTAGTTCTTTCACGCCGCGCACTTCTAGAAGAGAGCCAGTCGGCTTCTCGCAGCACCTTCCTAGCAGACCTAGCCAAGGGCCAGATCCGCACCGGTGTTGTTTCATCTATCGTCAACTTCGGTGCGTTCATCGACCTTGGTGGCGTAGACGGTCTAGTCCACGTTTCAGAGCTTTCATGGAAGCACATCGAGCACGCTTCTGAGGTCGTTGAAATCGGCCAGGAAGTTACCGTTGAGGTCCTTGAGGTTGACCAGGAGCGCGAGCGCGTGTCGCTATCGCTAAAGGCAACTCAGGAAGACCCATGGCAGGTATTCGCTCGTACCCATGCAATCGGCCAGTACGCACCTGGAAAGGTAACCAAGTTGGTTCCTTTCGGTGCATTCGTCCGCGTTGCAGACGGTATCGAGGGTCTAGTTCACATCTCAGAGCTTTCTTCAAAGCACATTGAGCTTGCTGAGCAGGTCGTTTCTGTCAACCAGGACGTATTCGTCAAGGTAATCGACATCGACCTAGACCGTCGCCGCATCTCACTATCGCTGAAGCAGGCGAACGAGGAAGTCACCGCTGGTGGCACCGACTTCAACCCATCGCTTTACGGTATGGCTGCCGACTTCGACGAGAACGGCCAGTACAAGTACCCAGAGGGCTTCGACGCAACCACCAACGAGTGGAAGCCAGGCTTCGAGGAAGCTCGCACCAAGTGGGAGGCCGAGTACGCCGAGGCACACACCCGTTGGGAAGAGCACAAGAAGCAGGTTGCAGCCGCAAACGAGGCAGCAGCAAACCTTCCAGATGCAGGCTCAGCGCCAGCAGCTCAGGCTAGCTACTCAAGCGAATCAACCGAAGCAGGAACCCTTGCTTCAGACGAGTCACTTGCAGCACTACGCGACAAGCTAAAGAGCGCAGAGTAACAACACTCTAAAAAGAGGTCGTACCTTCGGGTGCGGCCTCTTTTTGCTTTAACCTAGAGACATGTATTTAGTTGGGCTCACCGGAGGCATTGCAGCGGGAAAATCTACCGTTGCGAAGCGCTGGGCTGAGCAGGGCGGTGTCGAAATTGACGCCGACCAGCTAGCCAGGGATGTTGTCGAACCCGGCACAACGGGCTCTGCAAGGATTCTTGAGACCTTTGGCCCTTCGGTGTTCCAAGAAAATGGCTCTCTTGATCGCGCGAAGCTCGGCGCCATTGTTTTCGCCGATCCGGAACTTCGTAAGACTCTCGAATCGATAGTTCACCCGCTGGTGAAGTCCAAGGCACAAGAGCTAGTGGCCTCCCTGCCGGCAAACACCATTGCCATTTACAACGTGCCTCTGCTAGTAGAAGCCTCGGTAGATCTGCCGTTCGACATGGTCGTAACCGTGGAAGCCCCTGCAAAAGAGCAGATAGATCGATTGAGAAAACATCGTGGCATGTCTGAGGCAGAAGCCCAGAAGCGCGTCGGGTCACAGGCAAGCCCGGCCCAACGAGCAAATGCTGCCGATGTGATTCTGAACTCTAACCAAGACTTGAATCTTCTCCTCAAGGATGCCGATACCCTGTGGCTTCGCATCCAGAGGGAAGCATTCGAGAAGCTTTCGGCTTAGGTTAAGCAATGGAAGCCACAAGATCTTTTGCGCCCTTTGAGGTGATCAGCGAGTACACGCCGTCGGGTGACCAGCCGACCGCAATCGCCGACTTGGCGCAGCGCATCAAGGCGGGAGAGAAGGACGTCGTCCTGCTCGGCGCCACGGGAACCGGTAAGTCGGCTACCACCGCTTGGCTAATCGAAGCCGTGCAACGCCCAACCCTAGTTTTGGCCCATAACAAGACGCTCGCGGCCCAGTTGGTCAATGAGTTTCGTGAACTGCTGCCAAACAATGCGGTCGAATACTTTGTCAGCTACTACGACTACTACCAACCGGAAGCCTACGTCGCACAGACCGACACCTTCATCGAGAAGGACTCATCGATCAACTCGGAGGTCGAGCGCCTGCGCTACAAGGCAACCATGAGCCTCCTGAGCCGCCGAGACGTGGTCGTGGTCTCAACCGTGTCCTGCATCTATGGCCTTGGTGCCCCCGCAGAGTATCTAAATCAGAGCGTTGCCATCCAGGTAGGCGATCGAATCGATCGCGACGCACTAATTCGCAAGTTCGTTGACCTTCAATACAAGCGCAACGACATCGATTTCTCTCGTGGAAACTTCCGCGTCAAGGGTGACACGATCGAGATCATCCCGGTCTATGACGAGCTCGCAACGCGCATTGAATTCTTTGGCGACGAGGTAGAGGCTATTTACTCGCTGTCACCGCTAACCGGTGAAATTGCTCGCGAGGAGCAAACCGTTGCGATTTACCCTGCCTCCTACTATGTTGCTCCGGTTGAACGCATGGCCAAGGCCATGGAAGCAATCGAAGAAGAGCTGGTATGGCGCGTCAAGGAACTTGAATCGCAGGGCAAGCTGCTCGAGGCTCAGCGACTGAAAATGCGCACCACCTTCGATCTTGAAATGATCAAAGAACTTGGTTTTTGCAGCGGCATCGAAAACTACTCTCGCCACATTGACGGGCGCGGCCCGGGCGAGGCTGGCGCCTGTTTGCTTGACTACTTCCCAGAAGACTTCCTCACCGTTATCGATGAGTCGCACGTAACCGTCCCGCAAATTGGCGCGATGTATGAGGGTGACTCGAGCCGCAAACGAAACTTGGTCGAATATGGTTTCCGCCTCCCATCGGCGCTCGATAACCGCCCACTAAAGTTCAGCGAATTCCTCGATCGGGTTGGCCAAACCGTCTACCTATCGGCAACGCCGGGCAAGTACGAGATGAACCTCGGAGCCGGAATTGTCGAGCAGATTATTCGACCTACCGGTCTGATTGACCCTGAGATTGTGATTAAGCCGAGCAAGGGGCAAATCGATGACCTACTAGAGGAAATCAGAGTCCGCGCGGGCAAGGATGAGCGCGTTCTCGTCACGACCTTGACCAAGAAGATGGCCGAGGAACTCACCGACTTCCTCACCGAGGCCGCAGTGCGCGTCCGTTACCTGCACAGCGATGTCGACACGCTCCGACGCGTCGAACTACTCCGTGAGCTCCGTTCAGGTGTGTTTGACGTGTTGATCGGCATCAACCTGCTCCGCGAGGGTCTCGACCTGCCTGAGGTGTCCCTGGTGGCCATCCTGGATGCCGACAAAGAGGGCTTCCTCCGTTCATCCACATCGCTGATTCAAACCATTGGTCGTGCCGCCAGAAACATCAATGGCGAAGTTCACATGTATGCCGACAACATCACCGATTCGATGGCCCGCGCGATCGACGAAACCAATCGCCGCAGAGCAAAACAGGTTGCCTACAACCTCGAAAAGGGTGTCGACCCGCAGCCGCTTCGCAAGAAGATTGCCGACATCACCGACCAAATCCTGCGCGAAGAGCAAGACACCGCCGAGCTGCTCGAGAAGGCCAAGAACAAGAAGACGCGAGACGGCAAGAGTGTCGTGCCGATCAAGGGACGCAAGGGAATTGCCGGGATGGCGTACGACGAGATTCTCTCGATTGTCGTCGACTTGGATGAACAGATGAAGTCAGCGGCACGCGAATTGAAGTTTGAGTTGGCTGCGAGACTTCGCGATGAAATTTCTGAACTGAAGCACGAGCTTCGCCAAATGGAAAAAGCCGGTCACGTCTAGGCGTGCGGCTACAAACAGCAAGGTTAAACTTTCACAGTGTCTATTAGCCAGATCCACCATGAAAACAAGCTCATCATCAAGGGTGCGCGCGTTCACAACCTCAAGAACCTAAACCTTGAAATTCCGCGCGACTCGATGGTGGTTTTCACCGGCCTCAGCGGCTCGGGCAAGTCATCCTTGGCTTTCGACACCATCTTCGCTGAGGGTCAGCGACGCTATGTTGAATCGCTTTCCGCTTATGCTCGCCAATTCCTCGGTCAGGTAGACCGCCCAGACGTAGATTTCATCGAGGGTTTGAGCCCGGCGGTCTCGATTGACCAGAAGTCGACCAACCGAAACCCTCGTTCAACCGTTGGAACCATCACCGAGATTCACGACTACCTGAGATTGCTTTGGGCTCGCATCGGAACCCCGTTCTGTGCCGAGTGTGGCGAGAAGATCATCAAGCAAAGCCCGCAGCAAATCGTGGATCAAATCCTCGAGTTCCCGGATGGCACTCGTTTCCAGATTTTGGCCCAGATCGTTGACCAGAAAAAGGGCGAGTTCGTTGACCTATTCCGCGAACTAAATGCACAGGGCTTTGCTCGTGCCGTGGTTGATGGCGAGGTTGTCCAGTTAGCCGAAGCCAAGCCGCTCAAGAAGACCTTCAAGCACGACATCGCGGTTGTTGTTGACCGCCTAGTTTCCAAAGCCGATATTGTTGGCCGCCTGACCGACTCGGTGGAAACCGCGTTGAAGCTAGCCGACGGCCGAATTGTCATCGATTTCGTTGATCTCGAAGCAGGTGCCGCCGGCAAGACTCGAGTTTTCAGCGAGAAGATGAGCTGCCCAAACGAGCACGTTCTAAGCCTTACCGAAATCGAACCGCGCACGTTCTCATTCAACGCTCCGTTCGGTGCCTGCCCAACCTGTTCGGGCCTCGGCGTCAAACAAGCGGTTGACCCAGACTTGATCATCGGCGACCCTGACCAGACCATCAACGGGGGAGTCATCCTCCCTTGGTCAACACAAGGCAAGGGGCTATTCCACTACTTCTCGCGCATGCTCGAAGGCCTTGCCGACGACCTCGAATTCTCGCTAGACACCCCGTGGAAGAAACTGCCCGAAGAAGTTCAGCAAGCGGTGCTTTACGGCAACAACTTTGACGTGCAGGTGAAGTGGAAGAACAAGTATGGTCGCGAGCTGCGCTACACAACCGGGTTTGAGGGCGTGCTCAGCTACATCGAACGCAAATACCTCGAATCAGAAAACGACTACGCGCGCGCCAAGTGGTCCGGTTTCCTTCGTGAAATTCCTTGCCCTTCTTGCGATGGTCAGCGTCTAAAGCCAGAGGTTTTGGCGGTCAAGGTGTTCGAAAAGTCGATTGCCGACGTCGCGCGGATGAGCCTTGGCGAGTCTGTCCAATTTTTCGAAACCATCGAACTCGACGAACGCGATGTCAAAATCGCCGCCCAGGTGCTGCGCGAGATTCGAGCTCGCCTAGACTTCCTTATCGCCGTGGGTCTCGACTATCTGAGCCTTGAACGAGCCGCTGGCAGCCTCTCCGGTGGTGAAGCACAGCGTATTCGCCTGGCCACTCAGATTGGTTCGGGCCTTACCGGAGTTCTATACGTGCTGGATGAGCCGAGCATCGGCCTGCACCAGCGCGATAACCGCCGCCTGATCGACACGCTACTCAAACTCCGTGACCTTGGAAACACCCTGATTGTGGTCGAGCATGACGAAGACACCATCAAGGCCTCCGACTGGGTTGTCGACATCGGCCCGGGAGCCGGCGTCAATGGCGGCGAGGTAGTCCACAGCGGCACCTACGAGGCTCTGCTCAAGAACCAAAAGTCGTTGACCGGTGCTTTCATGTCTGGCCGCGAAAAGATCGAGACTCCGAAGAAGCGTCGCGGAATTGATCCGGCCCGCAAGTTGAAGGTGGTCGGTGCTCGCGAAAACAATCTAAAGAACGTAGACGTCGAGATCCCACTTGGAACCTTGACTGCAGTCACCGGTGTCTCAGGTTCGGGCAAGTCATCCCTGGTTAATGACGTCTTGTATGAGGTGCTCGCCAACGCGCTAAACAACGCCAAGGGGGTCGCCGGCAAGCACACTCGAATCGAGGGTCTCGACCAGCTCGACAAGGTCGTGCACGTAGACCAAAACCCGATCGGCCGAACCCCGCGTTCGAACCCGGCAACCTATACAGGTGTCTTTGATCACATCCGCAAGCTGTTCACCGAAACCTCCGAGGCAAAAGCCCGCGGCTATCAGCAGGGTCGATTCTCGTTCAACGTGAAGGGCGGTCGTTGCGAGTCTTGCAGCGGTGACGGAACCCTTCGCATCGAGATGAACTTCCTGCCGGATGTCTATGTGGCCTGTGAGGTCTGCCACGGAGCGCGATACAACCGCGAAACCCTCCAGGTGCTCTACAAGGGCAAGAACATTGCCGAAGTGCTCGAGATGCCGATTGCCGAAGCTGCAGAGTTCTTCGCGCCGATTACGGCCATTGCCCGCTACCTACAGACTCTCGTTGAGGTCGGGCTTGGCTACGTTCGCCTAGGCCAGTCGGCAACCACCCTTTCCGGTGGCGAGGCTCAGCGAGTCAAGTTGGCAACCGAGCTTCAGCGCCGCTCAAACGGTCGAAGCATTTATGTCCTGGATGAGCCGACCACCGGTCTGCACTTCGAGGATGTTCGCAAGTTGCTGCTGGTGCTGAACGGGTTGGTCGAGAAGGGCAACACCGTTTTGGTTATCGAGCACAACCTCGATGTCATCAAGTGTGCCGACTGGATCATCGACATGGGCCCGGAGGGCGGTTCGCGAGGCGGCGAAGTGGTTGCCATCGGCACACCAGAGCAGGTAGCCAAGAACTCGAAGAGCTTCACCGGCGGCTTCCTCAAGGAAATGCTCTAAGCGATGGCCAACGAACTCTCGTTCAGGCCGAAGACGGGGGAGATCCCGACTGATCCGGGAGTCTACCGGTGGCTCGATGCCGCCGGCCGTGTGCTTTACGTTGGCAAAGCCAAGAATCTGAGGGCTCGCCTAAGCAACTACTTCGGCCCACTCGACAGCTTGCACGAACGAACTCGTCGAATGGTTACCTCGGCAGCCGATGTTCAGTGGACCATCGTCAAGTCCGAGTACGAGGCCCTGCAACTCGAGTTCACCTGGATCAAAGAGTTTGACCCTCCGTTCAATGTGCGCTTCAAGGACGACAAGTCATACCCTTACCTGGCCGTTTCGATGGGCGAAGCTTTTCCACGGGCATTCATCACTCGCAATCGCGAGATGAAGGGCGTCAAGTACTTTGGCCCCTACACGCAGTCTTGGGCGGTTCGCGAGACGCTAGACACTCTGCTCAAGGTTTACCCAGTTCGCAGTTGCAGCAAGGGGGTTTTCAACCGAGCACAATCCAGTGGTCGCGCCTGCCTACTCGGTGACATAGGTAAGTGCGCTGCCCCTTGCGTCGGCCGCGTCGATAGCACTGAGCATAAGAAGATTGCCGCCGACTTTGTCGACTTCATGGGTGGCGGAGACACGAAGCACGTTGAGGTGCTCAGAAAGCGCATGTATGAGGCCAGCGACAACCAGCAGTATGAACTAGCCGCTTCGATGCGCGATGACGTAGATGCTCTAGAGCGAGTTCTCGAAAAGAGCACAGTGGTCTTCAGTGACCAAACCGATGCCGACCTATTCGGAATCGCCGATGACGAGCTAGCCGCCGCCGTCTCCCAATTCATCGTTCGCGGAGGCCGAATCCGTGGTGTTCGAGGTTGGGTTGTCGACAAGGAGCTCGAACGAGATCTTCCCGAACTCGTCGAGTATGTCCTGCAAAACGTTTATGCGCCGATAGACGGCGCCGAATCTCAAGAGGTTCCTCGCGAAGTTCTAGTACCCGTGATCCCAAACGATGCCAAGGAACTCGGGCTCTGGCTATCAGACCTTCGCGGCTCCAAGGTAGACCTACGAGTTGCTCAACGAGGCGACAAGGCTGCGCTTGCCTCCACCGCGCTAACCAACGCCAAGCATGCTTTGATGCTCTACAAGACCCGCAGAAGCGCCGACTTCACCGCGCGAGCAGATGCGCTAGCCGGCATCCAGCGTGCCCTGAACCTCAAAGAAGCCCCACTGCGCATCGAGTGTTTCGACGTATCCCACCTTGGCGGCACCGGGGTAGTGGCATCGATGGTGGTCTTTGAAGATGGTCTCCCTAAGAAAGATCACTATCGTCGCTTCAGCATCGAATCCACCACGGATGACACCGATTCGATTTATCAGGTGCTGAGTCGCCGGCTCAAGTATTTGAAAGAACCGAGCACGGATGAGGCCTCGGCGAACACCGAAGCTACCTCAAAATTTGCCTACCGCCCGTCACTGCTGATTGTCGACGGCGGTTTACCGCAGGTCAACGCGGCCGCCAGGGCGATCAAGGACTCGGGTGTTTCAGGTCTTCATGTGGTCGGCTTGGCCAAGCGCCTCGAGGAGGTTTGGGTGCCGGGGGATGAGTTCCCAATCATTCTGCCGCGCGCAACCGACGAGCTATTCCTCATGCAGCGCATCCGTGACGAAGCTCACCGCTTTGCCATTACCTATCAGCGACAGAAGCGTTCCTCGAGCATCGCAAGCACATTGAGCGATATTCAGGGCCTGGGAGAAAAGCGCGTCAACGCCCTGCTCAAGCATTTTGGATCGGCGAAGCGCCTCAAAATTGCCACCGCAGACGAGATTTCATCGGTCGCTGGCATTGGCCCAATCCTCGCTCAGCAGATTGTTCACGCTCTCGAAACTTAAACTGTTTCTTCGGCGTGTCGCGAGGCACTAGACTCTTGGTTACTCCCTAGAAATAGGGGGACACGCCGAGAAGGTCAAGTCGAAAGGGGACGGCGCTTGAGCAACGAAAAAAAGCACGAACTCTTGATTGTCACCGGCATGTCTGGCGCCGGTCGCTCGACCGTGGGAAACGCCCTAGAAGACCTCGGTTGGTATGTAGTCGACAACCTGCCTCCTCAAATGCTCGGCCCAGTCGCCGACCTTTTCACCCAGGCCAAGACCCCGCTTCCGCGTTTAGCAGTGGTCATCGACGTTCGCGGCGGCGAGTTTTTCGCCGAGCTGGAACAGAGCATGTCGACCATCCGTGAACGCGATCTAAACCTCCGTGTGCTTTTCCTTGAGGCAACCGATCCAGCGCTGGTCAAGCGATTCGAGTCGGTTCGACGCCCACACCCGCTGCAGGGCAATGGCACCATCCTGGACGGAATTGGCGCCGAACGAAACTTGCTGCTCAGCCTTCGCGAATCGGCCGATGTGATCATCGACACCAGCGACTTGAACATCCACCAGCTGTCAAACAAGATCTCGGATGGTTTCTCAATCGAGAACGCCCGCAGACTGCAGGTCACCGTGATGAGCTTTGGCTTCAAGTATGGATTGCCTTCGGATGCCGATCAGGTCGCCGATGCACGCTTCTTGCCGAACCCGTTCTGGCAAGAAAACCTACGTCCGTTCACAGGTGAAGATGCTGCCGTTAGCGACTACGTCCTAGAACAAGAAGGCGCCGAGGAATTTGTCACCAACTACATCGCTGCACTGAAGCCGGTTCTAGCCGGCTATCTGCGCGAGAACAAGCGCTATGCAACCATCGCAGTGGGTTGCACCGGAGGCAAGCACCGCTCGGTTGCTGTCAGCCGCCGAATTGCTGCAGAACTAGAAAAACTGACTGACGTTGCAGTCAACATCAAACACCGCGATTTAGGCAAGGAGTAATGCGATGGCGCTTACTGCAGATGTAAAAGACGAGTTGGCCAGAATTGAGGTCACGAAGAGTTCCGTGCGAGTTGCCGAACTTTCGACCATCCTGCGATTCAGCGGAGGCCTGCACCTGATTTCTGGTCGCATCGCCATCGAGGTTGAGCTTGACACCGCTCAGCTAGCTCGTCGAGTTCGCAAGGACCTAGCCGAGCTGTTCGGAATCGAAAGCGATCTGGCGATTATTTCACCGTCTGGAATCCGCCGCACCAGCCGCTACCAGGTGCGAGTGGTGAAGCAGGGCGATGTTCTTGCCCGTCAAACCGGTCTTCTAGACAGTCGAGGACGCCCAGTTCGAGGCCTACCGGCCACGCTAGTTTCAGGTTCTATCGAAGAGGCTCAGGCCGTCTGGCGTGGAGCATTCCTTGCCCACGGTTCACTAACAGACCCGGGTCGCTCGGCAGCCCTTGAAATCACCGCGCCAGGCAATGAGGCAGCAATGGCTCTTGTCGGAGTAGCCCGTCGCCTAGGGGTAATCGCCAAGGCTCGCGAGGTTCGCGGCGTTTACCGCGTCGTCATCCGTGAAGGCGAAGCAATCGCAACCATGCTGACTCAGATCGGTGCTCACACGCAGGTTCTGCGCTGGGAGGAGATGCGTCTTCGCCGCGAGGTGCGAGCCACTGCGAACCGCTTGGCTAACTTCGATGATGCAAACCTGCGTCGTTCGGCTCAGGCCGCCGTAGCTGCCGGCGCCCGCGTTGAACGCGCCCTGGAACTACTCGGCCCTGGCATTCCAGAGCACCTTCGCTATGCCGGCGAGCTGCGTCTAAAGCACAAGCAGGCGAGCCTCGATGAGCTCGGCCACCTTTCTGACCCACCGATGACCAAGGATGCAATTGCCGGTCGAATTCGTCGATTGCTAGCCATGGCCGATAAGCACGCCGCCGATAACGGGTTGCCGGCCACCGATGCTTTTATCCCTGACGACCTAGAGGAATAACGGAATAATCCGCCTCACAACCAAACTGAATCTAGTAACCGCAAACAAGGAGCATTAAATGAGCAAGTACGTACTTCCAGAACTTACCTACGACTACGCAGCCCTAGAGCCAAGCATCTCGGCTCGCATCATGGAACTGCACCACTCAAAGCACCACGCAGCATACGTTGCCGGCGCAAATGCGACCCTTGACCTACTTGAAGAGGCTCGCGCCAAGAACGACTTCACCTGGGTAAACAAGCTGCAGAAAGACCTAGCCTTCCACCTTGGCGGCCACGTAAACCACTCAATCTTCTGGAACAACCTTGCTCCGGCCAACAGCGACCGCCCTTCAGGCGAACTGGCCGCGGCAATCAACGAGTTCTTTGGCTCATTCGAAGCCTTCCAGGCACACTTCAACGCCAGCGCAATGGGCATTCAGGGTTCTGG
>WLGA01000027.1 GCA_009703445.1 Actinomycetota bacterium
ATGAAGCCGTATGCGATGGCAACACAGGTCACGCCGAGGTAGCGCGCGTCATTTTCGACGAGACAGTCATCCCGGCAGAGGTAATCCTCGACATCTTCTTCACCTTGCACGACCCGCGCCAGCTAAACCGACAGGGCAACGATGTGGGAACTCAGTATCGCGGCGCCATGTTTTACGCAGACGATGCACAGCGCGAGCTTTTCGAAGCCGCTCTAGAGCGAGCTAAAGGCCACTGGGATGGCGACCTGGTCACCGAGATCGTGCCGGCGGAAACCTTCTGGATGGGTGAGGAATACCACCAGGACTTCTTCGCTAAAAACCCGAACCAGGGCTACTGCAACGCCGTCGTATCGCCAAAGATGGCAAAGGTGCGCCAGGCTTTCCACAGCTACGTAAAGTAACTAACCCTCCACAGAAACAGGGATGGGCCGGCGCTCGCCGAATCTGAATCGCCACACTCGAATCAACACCGATTGGTAACCGCCAAACGGTGATTCGAGAAAGGCATGAAATGTCAGAACAAATCTCCGTCGCCGGCTTGGTAGCGACAACTCCGCGCCATCTAATCACCCAGGATGGGCTCCCGATCACATCCTTTCGCTTGGCCTCATCGCAGCGAAGATTTGACCGCTCTCAAAACAAATGGATCGACGGCGAAACAAACTGGTTTACCGTCACTGGTTTCAGGCAGCTGGCTATCAACGCTTCTACCTCGGTTTCAAAGGGTGATCGCATCCTGGTCACCGGCAAGTTGCGAGTGCGCGACTGGGATAACGGTGAGCGAGCGGGAACCTCGGTTGAAATCGAAGCTGAGTCAATTGGCCACGACTTGAGTTGGGGCAGTGCCGTGTTCACTCGAACCGTGCTGGTGCGCGAACCTGAGCCTGCCGAGAGCTCTCCGATTATGCGCGATGTGGATAACTCCGACGAAGAGTTTCAGCCGGAGCCAGAGTTAGTTGGCGCTAAGAAAAAGTAGCCAATCATGAAAGCCGCCGGGTCAGGTGCGCCCCCTCAATCCTGACCCGGCCCTTCAGGCTAAACTTGAGGTAAATCTACCGAAAGTGAATGATTTTTCATGGCTGAATTCATCTACCAGATGATCAAAGCGCGCAAGGCGCATGGCGAAAAAGTAATCCTTGATGACGTGACCCTGGCGTTTTATCCGGGCGCGAAAATTGGTGTTGTTGGCCCTAACGGTGCCGGTAAATCAACAGTTTTGAAGATCATGGCTGGCCTCGATACTCCAAGCAACGGTGAAGCGCGTCTGAGCCCTGAGCACACCGTAGGAATCTTGCTTCAGGAGCCACCACTGGACGAGAACCTGACCGTCCTCGGAAACGTTGAATTGGCTGTGAAAGACACCAAGGCAATGCTCGACCGTTTCAACGAAATCTCAGCGGAGATGGCTGAGCCAGACGCCGACTTCGACAAGCTCCTCGAAGAGATGGGAACTCTCCAAGAGCGCATCGACCACCTTGACGCCTGGGATCTTGATTCTCAGCTAGAACAGGCCATGGACGCTCTCCGTTGCCCCCCTGGTGATACTGAAGTTAGCAACCTTTCTGGTGGAGAGCGCCGTCGCGTTGCTCTTTGCAAGCTATTGCTAGAGAAGCCAGACCTCTTGCTCCTCGACGAACCTACTAACCACCTGGATGCAGAGTCGGTTCTTTGGCTCGAGCAGCACCTTGCCAAGTACCCGGGTGCAGTTCTGGCCGTTACACACGACCGTTACTTCCTCGACAACGTAGCCGAGTGGATTCTCGAACTCGACCGCGGTCGCGCCTACCCTTACGAGGGCAACTACTCGACCTACCTAGAGAAGAAGCGCGAGCGTCTAGAGGTTCAGGGCAAGAAGGACGCAAAGCTTGCCAAGCGATTGAGTGAAGAACTCGATTGGGTTCGTTCTAGCCCTAAGGCCCGTCAGACCAAGTCAAAGGCTCGTTTGGCCAAGTACGAAGAAATGGCTGCTGAGGCGGATCGCACCAGAAAGCTCGACTTCGAAGAGATCCAGATTCCTATGGGTCCTCGCCTAGGTGACATCGTCATCGAAGCCAAGAACCTGCAAAAGGGCTTCGACGGCCGCTCACTAATCAACGGATTGAGCTTCAGCCTTCCTCGCAACGGCATCGTGGGCGTTATCGGCCCGAACGGTGTCGGTAAGTCGACTCTCTTCAAGACCATCGTTGGCCTGGAGAACCTGGACGGCGGCGACCTAAAGATTGGTGAGACCGTCAAGATCTCATACGTTGACCAGTCACGTGGCGGAATCGACCCAACTAAGAGCCTTTGGGAGGTCGTGTCAGGCGGCATGGACTTCATCCAGGTCGGTAACCAGGAAATGCCTTCGCGTGCCTACGTTGCCGCGTTCGGCTTCAAGGGCCCTGACCAGCAGAAAGCCGCCGGAGTCCTATCCGGTGGTGAGCGCAACCGTCTAAACCTTGCTTTGACTCTAAAGGAGGGTGGCAACCTGCTGCTTCTCGATGAGCCAACAAACGACTTGGACGTTGAGACCCTGGGCAGCCTGGAAAACGCGCTGCTTGAGTTCCCTGGTTGCGCCGTGGTCATCACACACGACCGTTGGTTCCTCGACCGAGTTGCATCGCACATCCTGGCCTACGAAGGTACGGATGAAAAGCCAGACCAGTGGTACTGGTTCGAGGGCAACTTCGAGTCATACGAGGAGAACAAGATTGCTCGCCTCGGTGCCGATGCTGCTAAGCCTCACCGCTCGACCTACCGTCGCCTAACCCGCGACTAGGGTCAGCAACTAGATCCAATCAAAATGAAAAGACCCCACCATCCGTGGGGTCTTTTCATTTATTCGAATGCCTAGCCGACCAAAGTGCTGATTGCTTCCTCGAACACCTGCTGGTGTCTGTCTACATCGGCCTTGGTGGTTGTCGGGCACATGAGCGCCATGTTGTGGAATGGGGTGAGTAGCACGCCGCGGTTTGCCAGGTACAAGTGCAAGAAATCTTCTAGCTCGGCATCTGCCGACTCGTAAGCCGCGGTTCCTGTGAGCGGGTATGGCTTGGCAAATCGATATTCCGCTCGTGCTCCCAACTGGTTAATTGCCCAAGGTAGCTCGTACTTGTCGAATAGGGCGTTTACGCCATCCGTGAAGTAGGTGCAGAGGTCGATCATCTTCTGAAAGGCATCTTCGGTGAGCACGTGCTCGAGTGTCGCGCGCATGGCGGCAACCTGTAGTGGGTTGCCGGCAAGAGTGCCACCAACGCCGCCCATGTCAACGAGGTCGAGGTCGGTTCGTTCAAGCACCTTGGCAGCGAAACTTTCGCTCAAACCATAGGTTCCGGTCGGAATGCCACCAGCGATTGCCTTTCCGATGACAAACAAATCTGGCTCTAGGCCGTCGCGCTTGGTCATGCCACCGTAACCGGCCGAGAAAGTGTGAGTCTCGTCGATGATTAGCAGCGCGTCGTATTTGCGGGTAAGTTTACGGACCCCGGCAAGGTAACCCGGCTCTGGAAGCACAATGCCAATGTTGGTCATTGCTGGCTCCATTAGAACGGCAGCGACATCGCCGTTCTTCAGTTGTCGTTCGAGCCCGATAAGGTCGTTGAACTCGGCAACACGTGAGGTCTCGGTCACATCAACCGGTGAACCAACGTTGCCCGGGCGGCTCATTCCCTCGCCATCAGGGCCAACCACGATCAAGGCTTCATCAACCGAGCCGTGGTAGCAGTAAGCATTGAACAGAATCTTTGGCTTGCCGGTGATTGCTCGCACAAGGCGAATGGCCCAGCGATTCGCGTCGGTTGCGGTGAGCGAGAAGCTCCACTTTGCCATGCCAAAGCGGTCGCTCAGGTTGGCGGCCACCCATTCTGCGTCTTCGGTAGGCAACATGGTGGTCATACCGCCGAGGTCCTTGACTCGTCTGGTGATTGCATCGACCACAACCGGAGCCGAGTGGCCTGCCATCGCGCCGGTGTCACCAAGGGCGAAATCGATATATTCGTTGCCATCGATGTCCCAGATTCGATTGCCGACAGCACGGTCAAAGTACACCGGAAAACCGCCGGCCTTTTTGTTCATCCAGGTCATTGGCACGCGACCAAAGAGATGGTCGGCCTTGGCATAAGCCGCCTTGGATTTTGGGTTGCGAGCGGCAAAGGTCTCGAGCTCGATTTCATTCAGTTTTGCTAGGCGATTACGGTCAATCATGAGATTAGTTTGCCACCTCAGGAACACGAATCATGCCCTCTTGCGCGACCGTGGCGAGCAACAATCCATCCTGGCTAAAGATCTTGCCAAGCGACAATCCGCGGCCGCCTTGAGCGCTCGGTGACTCCTGAACATAAAGCATCCACTCGTCGGCTCTGCCATCGCGGTGGAACCACATGGCGTGATCCAAACTGGCCTGTTTCAAACCCGGATGGGTCCAAGCGATCCCATGTCGGCGATAGGTGCTCTCGAGAATCGAATAATCGCTCGCGTATGCAATTGCGGCGCGGTGCAGACTCGGGTCGTCAGGCAAGTCACCGATGGCCTTTAGCCAGACGGCCTGGTGTGCAACCTGTTCGCCCTCGACCTTAAAATAGATCGGAGAGGTTACGTATCGCATGTCGAATGGGCGGGCTTTCGCCCAGTATTGGGCAACCGGATGAGAACTTTCGCCAATCAGATCGGCGGCGGAGGGCAGAGTTTCGGGTGCCGGGATGTCGGAGGGAAACACATCCTGGTGGTCTAGGCCGGAATCGCGCGTTTGGAAGGACGCAATCATCGAGAAGATCGCCTCGCCACTCTGAAAGGCCTGAACGCGTCTGGTGCTAAAAGAGCGACCATCGCGTAGTCGGTCAACCGAGAAGGTGATTGGCAGGTTGATGTCTCCTGCTCGAAGGAAGTAGCCGTGCAGAGAGTGAGCTGGTCGGTCACGATCAACGGTGCGTTGGGCCGCCACTAGGCATTGGGCCAGTACCTGGCCGCCAAAAACTCGACCGTGCGGCATCCATTGAGATGGGCCGGTAAAAATATCTTCGGTGGTTCTCGCGCCACCCGCATCAGTCAAATTAAGTGCATTTAACAGCTCGGTCAAAGGGTCAGCTGGGATAAATGCGTTCACGACTCCGCCTGTTCTGTCGAGCAAGAATGCCCCACACAGGTTAGTTTAGAAGGTGAGATGAACGATACATTCACCCTTGCAGACGCCGAGACCGTCAACGATCTAAAAGCCTTTCTTCAGCGAGCCAAGCGGCTTGACCCAGAGGGTTTGGTGCGGTTGCGCGCTTTCGGGCCGGTTCTCGCCGCTTACGTGGCCCCCATTTTCTCTGGCAACTTGATGGATTCGGGGCCAACCATCCTTGGTTTGCGAACCTGCGAGCTCAAAGAAACCGCCGAAGTAGATGGCGTCGTCCCTATCGCCGCTGTTCTTGAACGCCTTGCCAAGGTGATCAACGAAGACTTTATCGACCTAACCGTCACCATGCCGATTTCCCAGCGAGCAGTCTGGGCCGGCATTTCACCGCCTCGTCAGGGATGGTCTCCTGTGGGCACAATCAACGAATCTCGTCTCACTCAAATCGCTCGCGACGGAATCGCAGAAGTTGCCGGCAGCCTCCCCGAATCAGTGGGTGGCCCAATCGCAGCCCGAATCCGCGGTGAAATCTGGGGCCGGGGGATTGACCTTGAGACTCGCGTGCCGACCGGTGCAGCATTCGTCGCAGCCGGGCTAGGTTTCTTGACTGAGAACGAAGAAGTCGGGCTGTTCGAAGCCGAAGGTTGGGTGCGCCTGAGCAGTGAGCATGGCCACGTCTTAGCTAAGGCTTCAACCAAGTTCTAAGCGAACTAGTCCTCGTAGGTGTTTAGCATCGCCGTTGCCGCGCGATCCAAATAGGCCCAGAGTTCAGCCTCATGAAGTGGCGCTAGCCCTAGCGAATCCACAGCTGCTCGCATGTGTTTTAGCCAGCGCTCTCGGGCATCCGGGTTGATTTTGTAAGGAGCGTGACGCATTCTCAAGCGAGGGTGCCCGCGTTGCTCTTGATAAGTGGTTGGTCCACCCCAATACTGCTCGAGAAATAACTGCAACCGCTCGGCCGCCGGCCCCAAGTTTTCCTCCGGGTACATCGGCTTCAGAACTTCGTCTTCGGCTACGCCCTCATAGAACTTGGCTGCGAGTCGTCGAAATGTTTCCTTGCCGCCAACCAGCTCATAGAAGTTGCCGCCAACTGCCTCTCCGGTCAAGCCCTTTATGCGAACCGGCTCAATCTTGGCTGCTTCTTCAAAACCGTTTGACACTATTTGACTGCCTTGCCAGATATCTCGACATGGATAGGCGTTGCAGTGCTTGCCATAGCAATCTTGTTTTTGTCGAGAGCAGCCTTGATTCGAGCGCGAAGCTCACGGGCCACGGCATCTGCATGGCTAGGGCCAACCTGCTGAACGATTCGCAAGACGACCTGCTCGCCCGAGAGAAGCTCGATGCCCCAAATCTCGGGTTCGCCCATGAGCTGCTTGGTGAAGGCTTTATCAACCGAAACCGATTGGGCAGCCTGCAAAATCACCTCTCGTGCCTTGTCCTGTGGAGCGGAGTAGGCGAGCGGGATGTCCAAAACAACGCGGGACCATCCCTGAGACTGGTTGCCGACACGAACGACTTCACCGTTGCGCACGTACCAAAGAACACCCGACACATCTCGAACCTGGGTGACACGAAGGCCAACCGATTCGACAACACCGGTGGCTTGCCCGAGGTCGACGCTGTCTCCAACACCGTATTGGTCTTCGAAGACTATGAAAAGACCACTGATTAGATCTCGAACCAAACTTTGAGCACCAAAACCAACCGCAGCACCGAGGATTCCGGCTCCCGCAACAAGTGCTCCGACAGCCACTCCAAGTTCACTTAGAACCGAGCTCAGCGCAACTAGGACCACGGTCCAAGTGATGAAGTTGTTGAGCACCGAGCCAAGGGTTTGTGCTCGCTGAACCACGCGGGCGTTCTGCACCAGCCCAGAGGCAACGACCGCCTTACCGTTCATCCCTGAAATGACACCACGGATGACGCGCTTCACAGAAAGCAGGAGAAGGCTTCGGGCGACAACCGAACCGATGATGATTGCAAGAATGCGGATTGGCGTGTGCCAAACATCCCAGACGGCACCCCACCAGGTTAGAAAACCGTCCATTGAAGCCCCTTAGTTACTCTGAGTTTGGCACTTGAGCGCGCGCTCAAGGTTGTCTAGATTCTCCACCAGAATTCGGTGAAGTGCTGGGATTGCCTTGAACTTCGGGTCGGCGATTGCGCGACGGGCAGCCTGTGCGGTCGACTCATCGGCTAGCTGAATAGGGAACAGGTTAACCAGAAGATATTCGGCGATCTTGAAGGTGTGAAGTTCCCAAATAGCCAGTGCGCTGTTGAAGTACTTCTCGACGTATGGTCGCAGCAGTTCGGTATCGATCATTCGGTTGAATGCAAAGCTGGCGGCCTGAACGTGAGCGTTTGAGAGCTCCTTGGTTTCGGTTAGTACGCGCCAAGTGGCAGCCTTGTTTTCGGCACTTGGAATCGCAGCTCGCGCACCTGCGGCAGCCTTCTCGCCGTTCGCAGTGCGGTCTTGCTCGACAAGTGCGTCGATTTCGCTGTGACCGGCGGCCCCGGCAATGACCAGCCCGGTCAAGAGCTCCCACTTGAGGTCAGCGTCGATGGTGAGACCAGAGAGTTGTTCCTCTCCCGAGAGAATCGATTTGAGAGCTTGAACCTGCTGCGGTGAGCGAGCAAAGAGGGCGAAGAACTTTGTGAACTGCAGTTGAGCATCACTGCCAGCTGCTGCGTTGCGAGCCAGGTTGAGCAAACCGTCGGCAATTTCGCTTAGAGCCCGCTGGCGCGCCCCGGCGTTCACGTATAGATTTCCGGTGGTCACCAATTGACGAAGCAGGGTCATCATCGTGGTCGACTCGGTCTCAGTTGCAATGTGCGCCAAGACGAGACGGATGAATTCCGCAGGATCAGTTTCGGCATCGCGAGACGCATCGAGTGCGGCTCCCCAAACAATCGTGCGAGCTAGTGGGTCTTCGATGTCGCTCAGGTGTTCTAGAGCGGTTGACCATGACTTGTCATCCAGGCGAATTTTGGCGTAAGCCAGGTCACCATCGTTTAGGAGAATCAAGGCTGGCTGCTTGAGGCCGACTAGCTGTGAAACATGAGTGCGTTCGCCATCTACGTCCAGCTCGATTTGGCTAGAGCGAGTTAGCTTTCCGTCGACTAGGTCATAGAAGCCAATCGCCATGCGGTGCGGACGAATGGTCGGTTGACTCTCGATGGCAGACTGCTGGACCACAAAGTGGGTGATGGTTCCGTTCTCAGAAACGCTCATCTCAGGCTTGAGGGTGTTTACTCCGGCGGTTTCGAGCCAAAGCTTTGACCAGCTCTTCAATTCGCGGCCCGAGGTCTTCTCAAGCTCGATCAAAAGATCCTTTAGTTCGGTGTTCTTGAAGGCGTGCTTCTTGAAATACTGTGAGACGCCGGCGAGGAACTTGTCCTGACCAACCCAGGCCACCAGCTGCTTGAGCACCGCTGCGCCCTTAGCGTAGGTGATGCCGTCAAAGTTGACCTGAACATCCTGGAGGTCATTGATTTCAGCCACGATTGGGTGGGTAGATGGAAGCTGGTCTTGACGGAATGCCCAGGACTTCTCGAGTGCAGCGAAGGTAGACCAGGTGTTCTTCCACTCGGTCGCTTCGGCAACGGCTAGGTGCGATGCATACTCCGCGAATGACTCGTTCAGCCAAAGGTCGTTCCACCACTGCATTGTCACTAGGTCGCCAAACCACATGTGAGCAAGCTCGTGAAGAATCGTGATGACTCGTCGCTCGCGAATGGCGTCAGTGACTTTAGAGCGGAATACGTAGGTCTCCGTAAAAGTGACGGCGCCGGCATTTTCCATTGCTCCAGCGTTGAACTCTGGAACGAACAGCTGGTCATACTTGTCAAACGGGTATGGGTAGTCGAATGCCTTCTCGAAGAATTCGAAGCCCTGGCGAGTCTTCTCGAAAATGTAGTCGGCGTCCAAGAACTCGGTCATTGAAGCACGTGCAAATACTCCCAGCGGGATGATTCGACCGTCGCTGCTGGTCAACTCGCTGCGAACTTCGCTGTAAGGACCGGCTACGAGAGCGGTGATGTAGCTCGAGATGACCGGGGTCGGCTCGAACGCCCAGGTGGCCTTGCCGTATCCCAGTGGGGTTGCGGTTGGCGTTGCCTGGTTCGAAACGATCTTCCAGTTCTCTGGAGCGGTGATTGTGAACTTGAACGTCGCCTTTAGCGAAGGCTGCTCAAAAACTGCAAAGACACGACGCGAGTCGGGAACCTCGAACTGTGAGTAAAGGTAAACCTCTCCGTCGGCAGGGTCCACAAACCGGTGGAGGCCTTCGCCGGTGTTCATGAAGAACGCATCGGCAACCACGGTTAGTTCGTTCTCGAGCTCAAGGTTTTCCAGTTGAATTCTGGTTCCATCGGAAACAGCCGAAGCATCGAGAGTCACGCCGTTAAGCACTACCGAGTGCACTTCGGCGGTAATCGCGTCAATGAAGGTGCTTGCACCTGGCTGATTTGCCTTGAATTTGACCACGGTGGTTGAGCGGAAAGTCTTCTCACTGGTGGTTAGGTCGAGGGCTACCTCGTAGCTTGCGACCGAAAGCAGTTCGCTGCGCTCGGCAGCTTCGATACGAGTTAAGTTCTCTCCGGGCATGGCAGTCTCCTATGACTTGTCGTGACGTTCTTAGTAGCCTAACCAGTAAAATCGAGTCATGCGCATTCACATTGCTACCGACCACGCGGGCCTCGACCTGAGCCACTTTTTGATCCGAGAGTTGACCAAGCAGGGTCACGAAGTCTTCGATCACGGGCCAAGTTCTTATGACCCGCTGGATGACTACCCGAGCTTTTGCATCAACGCCGCGCTTGCGGTTGTTGCCGATCAGCAAGCTGGAGTAGAGGCCCTGGGTATCGTCCTTGGTGGGTCTGGAAACGGCGAGCAAATCGCGGCAAACAAGGTAAAGGGAATTCGCGCTGCCCTTGCCTGGAACGAGTCGACAGCAAAGCTAGCCCGCGATCACAACGACGCGAACGTAATCGCCGTCGGTGCCCGCCAGCACACTCAGGATGAAGTTCTGCAACTGATTGAGCTTTTCATTGCCGAGCCATTCAGCCAGGATGAGCGCCACGTGCGTCGAATTGGCAAGGTTGGCATTTACGAGCAGACCGGCGACATCGTCGAATAAATGCCAGAAGGCCACACCGTTCATAGAACGGCAAACGAGTTCAATGAACTTTTCTCAGGCAAACCGCTCGAGGTAGTCTCGCCGCAAGGTCGATTTGCAGATAGCGCAAAACTGATTAGCGGCCGCACCCTCGTTTCAGCGAGGGCCATCGGCAAACAGATGTTTTTGGTTTTTGATAACGACCTAACTTTGCGAATCCATCTCGGCATCTACGGGAAGTGGAACTATCACCGGCTTTCTAGCCCGGATGCTCTGTTACCCGAACCGGTCGGGCAAGTCCGAGCAAGATTCAGCAACTTGTCTGCCGCTGCTGATCTGCGCGGGCCTACCGTGTGTGAAGTAATCACCCAGGATGAGGTTGCCGCCGTTGAGCGTCGCCTAGGGCCCGACCCGCTGAACCCAAACCCAAAGAATCAGGAGGCTGAACGTTTCATCGAACGCGTCTTGAAATCGAGGACTTCAATCGGCCTTCAGCTGATGAATCAGGACGTCATCGCCGGAATTGGAAACGTCTATCGGGCCGAGTTGTTGTTTCGCGCCGGAATTAGCCCGCATGTTCCGGGTAATTCGGTGCCTCGAGAACAGTTGCAGGCCATTTGGGACGATTCGGTGAAACTTTTGAAGGTCGGCGTTGCCACTGGCGTGATGATCACCCGGGATGAGCTCTTCAAAAAGCGGCCGAAGAAAGCAGATCGATACTTTACCTATAAGCGCGAAGGGTTGCCCTGCCGAGTGTGCGGAACGAATATCAGCATCGAGCTACTAGCCGCACGCAAGCTGTATTGGTGTGCTGGCTGCCAAAGCTAGGGCGTCTCGGTTAAAGCAAAAACCAGGCTCTAGGCCTGGTTTTTATTGGAGCGGATGACGGGAATCGAACCCGCATCATCAGTTTGGAAGACTGAGGCTTTACCACTAAGCTA
>WLGA01000028.1 GCA_009703445.1 Actinomycetota bacterium
ATGTCTTCGGCCGCCAGAATCATGAGCCGTCTTGCGATAAACCGTGGATCCTCGCCACCTTCAATCATTCGTGCGAGATAGTGAATCGCAGCGTCCGCGTCGGAACCGCGAACCGACTTTATGAAAGCCGAGATGATGTCGTAGTGCTGGTCGCCATCCTTGTCGTAGCGAAGCAGCGCACGATCTGCAGCCGCTTCGATGTCTGAAATCAAGATGGGAGTGGCTTTTTTAGCCTTGGCCGGCTTGGATGCCTTGCTGCTCTCGGCTCCGCGGGAGACAGCCGAAATGGCTGCGGACTCGAGAATGGTTAGTGCCCTTCTGGCATCACCGAGTGACAGTCGCAGGATTTGCTCGGCCAGCTCCTCCCCTAGAGAAACCGAGCCGGATAATCCGCGAGGGTCTTCGACAGCACGAGCTAACAAAGCACGGATGTCCTCATCCGACAGCGATTCGAGCGTCAACACAAGGGAGCGCGAGAGCAACGGGCTGATGACGGAGAAAGACGGGTTCTCTGTTGTAGCCGCGATGAGCACAACCACTCCGGCCTCGACGCCTGGTAGAAGCGCATCTTGCTGTGCCTTGGAAAATCGATGAATTTCATCGAGGAATAAGACGGTGCTGACTCCATACAAGTCTTTGTCGTTGCGAGCCCGGTCTAGAACCTCGCGAACTTCCTTGACACCCGCGGTGATGGCGCTCAGCTCGACAAACCTTCGGCCGCTGCTTCTTGCAACCACCTGTGCGAGTGTGGTTTTGCCGGTTCCCGGCGGGCCCCAAAGCAAAACTGATGCAGCGGAAACCTTGGAGCCCTGCTCTACGGGGGTTGCCAGTGCGATCAGCGGCGAGCCCGGCTTCAAGATGTGCTTTTGCCCAACCACCTCATCCAAGGATGATGGTCGCATGCGAGCGGCGAGCGGCGTGGTTGATGCAAAGACGCTCGGCTGATCAGACATGCTTTTAGGTTAGACGATGGCTTGGCCAAGAACGTTTTCAGAAGCGCGTATATTCGAAGAAGTTTGAAAGCGAAGGGCGATCATGGCATCGAAGAAGAAGCAGCAAAACATCCACACGAGCTCGACTGCAAAGTTGGCTGACTACGAGGCAAAGCAGACCCAGGCAAAGGCTGCGATTGCGAGAAATAAGAACGACAACAAGCGAGCCATTTTCATTAGCATCGCCGCCCTAGCTGTCGCAGGTCTCCTGCAGCTTGCCTATTTCGGATTTGGTCCTGGTGCCACGACCGCTTCTCCTGCTGCTTCCCCATCTGCCTCTACGGCGGTCGAGAACTCAGCGTTAGTTCCGAAGCCCGGCGTGGCCCAGGGGCGCGTTTGGTCAGGTTCAATGGAGCTTTCGGGCTCGACACTAGATTTCCAACTCGATGGTAAATCTGCACCTCAAGCTACTGCGAACTTCATCACGCTAGCGAAGCAGGGTTTCTTCAAAGACCTAAAGTGCCACCGTTTGACCACCGCCGGCATATACGTGCTTCAGTGTGGTGACCCGGTCGGCGATGGCACCGGCGGCCCGGGATACAACTGGGGTCCGATTGAAAACGCACCCTTGGATAACGTCTATAAGACCGGCGTTCTGGCAATGGCGCGCGTAGGGGGCGACGCTAGCAGCATGGGCAGCCAGTTCTTCATCGTCTATCAGGATTCGATGATTCCATCAGACGCAGTTGGCGGTTACACCGTGTTTGGAAAGATCACCGGCGGCCTTGATGCTGTGCAGAAAATCGCTGCTGCGGGTGTTGACGGCGGAGCTTCGGATGGAAAGCCGGCACTTGAAGCCAAGCTCGGCGCAATCAGCCTAAAATAGTCCTTGTCCAATGGTGTTGGACGTCAAACCTCAGGAGCTAGAAGTGTCAACCTCTAAGAACACATTCGGTCGCGTAGACGCCGAGAACAACGTATTCGTTACCGTCGCCGGTGTTGAGCGACAGGTTGGTCAGTATCCTGGCGTTCCTGCCGCCGATGCACTTGCCTATTTCGAGCGCAAGTTCGCCGATCTAGAGGCTCAGGTTCGCATCCTCGAGCAGCGCGTTGCGAACAAGGTTGATTCATCGGGTTTGAAAAAGGTTGCCGCAAAACTAACTGAGGACTTGGCCGAACCAGCAGCCGTAGGCGACATCGCCGACCTCCGCCGCCGTGTATCAAACCTGGATGCGAAGATCGCCGCTCTAGTTTCTGAGAAGCAAGAGGCGTCTAAGGGTGAAACCACCGAAGCTCTTGCGAAGCGCGAAGCAATCGCTGTGAAGGCTGAAGCTATTGCGAACCAGGATGCTGCGAAGACCCAGTGGAAGAACTCTGGCGTCGAAATGACCAAGTTGTTTGAAGAGTGGCAAGCACTTCAGAAGTCAGGACCAAAGGTTCCAAAGTCTGAGGCGGATGCCATTTGGAAGCGATTCTCAACTGCCCGCACTCGTTTTGAGGCTGCCAAGCGTCAGTATTTCGCTGGCCTGGACGCATCAACCAAGTCAGCAAAGGCTGCCAAGGTTGCAATCGTTGAGCGCGCAGAGGCTCTTGTGGCCAAGGGCAGCGATGCAGTAGTCGACTACCGCAAGCTACTCGATGAGTGGAAGGCCTCTGGCCGCACCCCTGGCAAGCAGGATGACACTCTCTGGAACCGTTTCAAGGCCGCAGGTGACGCTATTTATGCCGCAAAGGCTGAGGTTGTCGCAGTCGAGAACGTAGAGTTCACCGCGAACCTGGCAGCGAAACTTGAACTGCTTAAGGAAGCAGCCAAAATCGACGCCACTAAGGACCTCGAAGGTGCGAAGAAGGCTCTTGCTGCGATTCAGCAAAAGTGGGAGAAGGCCGGCAAGGTTCCTCGTGAGAAGCTGCGCGAGACCGAAGACAAGCTGCGTGCAATCGAAGCCAAGGTGCGCGAAGTTGAAGCTGAACACTGGCGCAAGACCGACCCTGCTGCACAGGCACGTTCGAACGACGTTATTGCTCAGCTAGAGGCATCAATCGTGAAGCTAGAGGCCGAGCTTGAGGCTGCTAAGGCCAAGAAGGACAAGAAGAAGACCGATGACGCAACCGAAGCTTTGAAGGCCCGCAAGGCTTGGCTAGAGGTTGTAAAGGCTGCTTCATAGTCTTCACTAAGAATTGAGAAAGTCCCCAGCGTAAGCCGGGGACTTTTTCTTTAGCCGAGATCGCTGCTGTCTAAACGTTGCTGACACGATAGACGTCGTAAACCGCTTCAATTCTTCGCACGGCATTCAAGAGGTGTTCCAGCACGCCGGCATCTCCCATTTCAAAGACGAAGCGGCTCAGAGCCACTCGATCCGAGCGGGTGGATACTGATGCCGAAAGAATGTTTACGTGGTGCTCGGAAAGCACTCGGGTTACGTCTGAGAGCAAGCCTGAACGGTCAAGGGCCTCAATCTGAATCTGAACGAGGAACAGACTCTTTGTAGTCGGCGCCCAGCTCACATCCATGATGCGCTCTGGCTGCAGCATTAGCTCGCCGACGTTTTTGCAGTCAGTTCTGTGTACGGATACACCCGATCCGCGAGTCACGAAGCCCACAATCGGATCGCCTGGAACCGGGGTGCAGCAACGGGCCAATTTAGCCATCACGTCTGCATCACCCTTGACCAGGACGCCAGAGTCATTCGAGCGAAGACGGTTTACGCTGCGAGATTGCTGAGGCAACTCGAAGGGGGTGTCTTCGTTGTCTTCCTCGACATTGATCGCAGCTGCTAGCTTCTCGACTACCGATTGTGCCGAGATGTGGTTGTCACCGATGGCTGCGTATAGCCCTGACACATCAGGGAACCGCAACTCCCCCGCGAGCTTCACCAATACGTCGGCCGACATCAGGCGCTGCAGCGGCAGGTTCTGCTTGCGCATTGCCTTGGCGAGCATTTCCTTGCCCTGCTCGGTCGATTCTTCCTTGCGCTCTTCAGCGAACCACTGCTTGATCTTTGCTCGAGCGCGAGGTGAGGCCACGAAAGCCAACCAGTCCTTTGACGGCGAAGCCTCTTGAGACTTTGAGGTAAAGATTTCAACGACGTCGCCCGACTGGAGCTTGCTTTCAAGCGGCACGAGTCGGCCGTTTACCTTGGCGCCCATGGTGCGGTGGCCAACCTCGGTGTGCACTGCATATGCGAAGTCAACCGGAGTGGCTCCACCGCTTAGGCCGATAACCTTGCCCTTTGGGGTGAATACATAAACTTCCTTCGCGCCAATTTCAAAGCGAAGTGAGTCGAGGAACTCGGTCGGGTCTTGAGTCTCGGCCTGCCAGTCGGTTAGGTGCTTTAGCCAGGCTAGATCCTCTTCGCGAGTCTCCGAGTTTTTGCCAACCTGCTCTTTGTACTTCCAGTGTGCGGCCACACCATACTCGGCACGCTGGTGCATCTCAAAGGTGCGGATTTGGATTTCGACCGGACGACCCTGCGGCCCCATAACGGTCGTGTGCAGCGACTGATACAGGTTGAACTTAGGCATTGCAATGTAATCCTTGAAACGCCCTGGCACCGGATTCCACCGAGCATGGATAGAACCCAGCACTGCGTAGCAATCCTTAACTTCCTGAACTAAGACTCGAATGCCAACCAGGTCGTAAATGTCGTCGAACTCGCGACCTCGAACAACCATCTTTTGGTAGATGCTGTAGTACTGCTTAGGCCGGCCGGCTACCTTGCCCTTGATTTTGTTGTCACGAAGATCCTCTTCGATTGAACCAATCACGCTCTCGATGAACTCTGCGCGCTTAGGCGTGCGCTGTGTAACAAGATTGACTATCTCTTCGTAGACCTTCGGGTATAGCACCGAGAACGAGATGTCCTCTAGCTCCCACTTGATTGTGTTGATACCCAGGCGGTGAGCCAGCGGTGCGTAGATTTCGAGCGTCTCTTGCGCCTTGCGCTTCGCGCTCTCCTCTGGAACAAAAGCCCAGGTGCGCGCGTTGTGAAGTCGGTCGGCAAGTTTGATGACCAGAACACGGATGTCCTTAGACATCGCGACAACCATTTTTCGAACCGTCTCGGCCTGCGCGTTGTCGCCAAACTTAACCTTGTCGAGTTTGGTAACACCATCCACGAGCATGGCAACCTCGTCACCGAAGTCGGCTTTCAGTTGGTCAAGGCTGTAATCGGTGTCTTCGACAGTGTCGTGGAGCAATGCTGCAGCAAGGGTTACTGGGCCGATTCCGAGCTCCGCAAGAATTCGGGTTACCTCTAGCGGGTGGGTGATGTATGGCTCGCCAGACTTGCGGACCTGAGGTCGGTGCGCCAGCTCGGCGACGACAAACGCTCGCTCGATGATCGAAAGATCGGCCTTCGGATGATTCAGCTTTGCCAGGCGGAGAATCTCGTTTAGTTCTAAAGCGTAAGGTCCCGAGCGCGTGAAAAGCCTAGGCAGCTTGTTCCTCAGAACACTAATGCTGCTGGTGGGCGTTACATCACTCAAGTCGGGCCAATCCTCTACTGCTAGACCAGCCAACCCCAATCGGGATTAAGCGTTGGCCAGAACCTTCTTCTCAGCCTTGCGGTACTTCGCTTCTCCCTCACGCAGGTGCGAGTAGGCAGGAGCCGCGATGAACAAAGTTGAGTAGGTTCCAACGATAATACCGATGAACAACGCTAGCGCGATGTCACGAAGGGTGCCGGCACCCAGAAGCGTTGCTCCGATGAAGAGAATCGCTGCAACTGGAAGAACGGCAACAATCGAGGTGTTCACCGAGCGAACCAAGGTCTGGTTGATCGCTAGGTTGACCTGCTGCTTGAAAGTCGTGCTCTCGCTGAACTCAACTTCAAAGGTGTTCTCGCGAATCTTGTCGAACACAACCACGGTGTCGTAGAGCGAGTAACCGAGAATGGTCAAGAATCCGATAACCGCAGCCGGGGTCACTTCGAAGCCAAGAGCTCCGTAAACACCAGCGGTGATGATCAAGTCGTGCATCAGGGCAATGACTGCAGCAAACGACATCTTTAGGGTTCGGAAGTAAAGGGCCATCAGAATTGCTGCCAGGATGACGAACACAATCAGACCGTTCAAGGCCTTGCCAGTTACGTCAGCACCCCAGTTGGCTCCGATGTAGGAGCTTGCTACTGATGAGCTTTCAACCTTGTATGCGTTGGCTAGAGCGATTCGCACGTCCTCTGAAACGAGGTCGGTTAGCTGCTTTGTTTGCACGCGAATGCTGTCGGTTCCGACGTTGGTGACTAGAGGCTCGGTGTCAGGGACAACCGAGTGAACCGCGTCAACGGCTACCTGCTGTGACTGGCTAGACACTCCGGCGACGCGGAACTCTGAACCGCCACGGAACTCGATACCGAAGTTATAACCACCGCGAAGGATAGGAAGCACAATCGCAAGGATGACCATTAGACCCGCGATGGCATACCAAACCTTGCGGCGGCCAACGAAGTCGAACGAACGAGCACCCGTGTAAAGGTCGTTACCTAGATCACTGAACTTAGACATTAGTTGCTCTTTTCTGACTTTGAGTCAGCGGCTAGGTTCTCTGCCGCCTTGCGTTCCGCTAGTGTCTGGCGCTTTGTGGCTTCCTTCGAAGCCTTGGCTGCCTTGCCCGCAGGAACAGCTGCTGAAACACGGAATGCTCCACGTCCTACGTAGCTGGTTGCTCCCAGAGCCTTTGAATCGAATCCAGACCAAGGGTGACCAGAGCTGAAGAACTTAGTCTTCGCGAGTAGCTCGAGCATTGGGTGGGTGAACAGGATCACGACTGCAAGGTCGATGAGGGTGGTTAGACCCAGGGTGAAAGCGAAGCCGCGAACGTTACCAACGGTCAACGTGTAAAGGACAACCGCTGCCAGCAAGCTCACACCGTCAGAAACAAGGATGGTTCGCAGTGCGCGCTTCCATCCGGTTTCAACTGCTGCTCCGAGGTTTCGACCGTCGCGAAGTTCGTCACGGACTCGTTCAAAGTAAACGATGAATGAGTCGGCCGTAATACCGATGGCAACAATCAAACCGGCAACACCAGATAGCGATAGGTGGTAGCCCTGGCGCCATGAAAGAAGGGCGATCATCAAGTAGGTAATGATTGCAGCTACAACAAGCGAACCAACGGTAACGAGGGCAAGGCCGCGGTACTGGAAGAACGAGTAGATAATCACTAGCAGAAGGCCGATTGCGCCAGCTAGAAGGCCGCTGGTCAACTGTTCGGAGCCAAGGGTGGCCGAGATGTTCTCCTGGCTCTGCACTTCAAAGCTGATTGGAAGTGCGCCGTATTTCAACTGGTCTGCAAGAGTCTTAGACGAGTTCTTGTCAAAGTTTCCAGTGATCTGAGCGTCACCACCGGTGATAACTGCCTGAAGTGTCGGCGCGGTGATTACGTAACCATCTAGGGTGATCGCGAACTGGTTCTGAGGAGCTGCAAGTGGGAACAAGCGACCAGTGGTCTTAGCAAACTTGTCAGTGCCCGCGCCGGTGAACTTAAGGTTCACTGCCCAGGTGTTGGTCGCAGCGCCAGTAGAAGTCGTGACGGTTCCGGCGTTTGCGTCGGCGATGTCGGTTCCTTCAACCTCTACCGGGCCAAGAATGTACTTGCCGTATAGGTCGGTGTCACAGGTGACGATTGGAAGGGTTGGGTCATCGACCTGACCAGCAGCACGGAAAGGCTGTGAACAGTCAAGTGAGTCGTAAAGCTTGATGGTCGCATCGTCTACACCCGCGATTGGGGCCGTGGTTGCAGCAGGCGTTGCTGAAGGAGTTGCCGATGCGGTGGCAGAGTCCGTTGCTCCGGTGTTCGAGGCAGTTGCGCTGACACCCTGACCGGTTGCTAGAACTGGTCGGAATTCAAGCTTTGCCGAACTGCGAATCAACTTGAGAGTGTTTTCATCCGGGTTTCCAGGGATTGACACAACGATGTTGTTGTTTCCCTGAGTGTTGATCTGCGCTTCGCTGACACCGCTGGCGTCTACACGCTGGCGAATGATCGAAACGGCCTGAAGCAACTGCTCCTCGGTGACCTTGGTTCCTTCTTGAACCACAGGGGCAAGGATGATTTGCGTGCCGCCCTGAAGGTCAAGTGCGAGCTTTGGCGCGAACGATGCGCCCGCGTTGGTTGCAGAGCCGAGGCCGATGATGGCAACTAGGCCAACAATCAAAACACCAAGCCAAGTGAGGCGCTTACGAGCGCCCTTGGTTACAGCTGATTCAGACAAGATGATCCTCTATTTACTTAGCAGGCTTAGCTGCAGGCTTCTTTGCCACTGGCTTCTTAACTGCTGGCTTAGCCGCAGTCTTGGTAGCAGTTGCAGGCTTGGCGGCTGCGGTCTTCGCAGCAACCTTCTTAGGAGCTTCTTCGATTGAACGAACAGCGCCCTTTAGAACTGTGAGCTTGGTTCCAGGAGTGGTCTCAACTACAAGGTGCTTGTCATCCTGGCTAACGATGGTGCCAAGGATGCCGCTGTGAAGGAGCACGTAAGCGCCTACCTTGATGCCGGCTTGCATTTCTGCCTGAGCCTTCTTGCGCTTGCGTCCGTTGAAAAACATCATGAAAATGATGAAACCTAGGGCGATTACGAGGAAGAGATCCTGGTTCATGTCGGGCCTTACGTTAGAAATAGTAGTTAGTCTGCACCAATGGGCAACTTATCGATTATAGGTCAGACAGGTTGAAAATACCGCTTCGACAGGCTTGAGAGAGTGCCTCTAGCCGTTGACCGATTCGATGCCCAGGTGTCGGTAGGCAGCCGCTGTAGCCTGACGCCCTCTAGGCGTTCTTGCGATTAGGCCCATTCGCACAAGGAACGGTTCGACGACTGCTTCGATAGTGTCCTGTTCTTCTCCAACAGCAACCGCCAAAGTCGACAGGCCAACAGGTTTTCCATCGAATCTCGAGGTCAACACTTTTAGGATTTCTCGGTCAAGACGATCTAGTCCGATTGCGTCGACCTCGTAAAGAGCGAGAGCTGCCTGAGCAATCGAAATGTCAATTACACGCTCCCCCGCAACGAGTGCAAAGTCTCGAACGCGACGGAGAAGTCGGTTGGCAATGCGCGGGGTTCCACGGCTGCGCGAGGCAATCTCAACGAGGGCGGCTTGGTCGATTTCCAATCCGAGCTTGACTGCCGCACGAGCAATTACTTCACGCAGTTCGTCTACTTCGTAAAACTCTAGGTGAGCTGTAAAACCGAACCGGTCTCGTAGAGGGTTCGGCAGCATTCCCGAGCGAGTTGTGGCACCCACGAGGGTGAATGGGGCAAGTTCGAGCGGAATTGAGGTGGCGCCAGGGCCCTTTCCGACCATTACGTCGACACGAAAGTCCTCCATCGCCAGATACAGCATCTCTTCCGCTGCGCGAGCCATGCGGTGAATTTCGTCAATGAACAAGACCTCACCAGGAGCTAGCGAAGAGAGCACCGCGGCCAAATCCCCGGCGTGCTGGATAGTAGGGCCGCTGGTCAGTCTCAGCGGGGCTCCGCTTTCGTGAGCAACGATGATCGCAAGTGTTGTTTTACCAAGCCCTGGAGGACCAGCCAGCAAGATGTGGTCAGAAGTTCGACCTTGAATTCGGGCGGCCTCGATGATCAATGAAATCTGTTCGCGGACCTTATTTTGCCCAACGAACTCATCCAGGGATTTCGGTCGAAGCGCGGATTCAAAAGCAAGTTCAGAATCGCCCTGATCCGGGTTGGTAAGGTCATCCATTACTTCGACCCACTTGCCGATTTGCTTGCGCCGAGTTTGCTGAGCGCTAGACGCAAGATCACTTCTCGCCCTTCACCCTTCTTGACCGACGCAGACGCTTCGCGAACAGCTTCCTGAGCCGAACGTTCCGGCCATCCCAGGCTGACAAGCGCCTCGACAACCGAACCGAGGTCCGAATCAGCGCTAACAAGGTCTGTTTGATCGACGAGCACAAGATGTGACAGCTTGCCGGCCAGAGTGACAGTGATTAGTTTCGCTGTCTTAGGCCCGATACCAGACACGGCCTTGAAAGCAGCGTCGTTGTCGAGTGCAACGGCAGAGGCAATCTCAGCGGTAGAAAGCGCACCGAGAATGGCTAAGGCAGACTTAGGGCCAACGCCGGTAACGGATCGCAGCAGGTCAAATAGTTCTTGCTCAAGAGAGCTCTGAAAGCCGAAGAGAGTCATTGCATCTTCGCGGACCACCATCGCAGTGAAAAGTTGCGTTTCTTCACCGATTGAGAACTTAGCTGAGGTGTTTGGTGTCACATGGATGAGGTAACCCACTCCGCTGACATCTACCACCAGTTGGTGGGAGGTCTTAGCGCTGAGTATTCCTCGGATTGATGCGATCACTCAACAAGACTAACGAATCAGTCTATTTAGTCTTGGCAGCGCGCTCAGCATCGAGCCAGGCCTTCTGGGCCTTCGTCAGATTAGGTGAATCGCTAGCCGCCGGAGTCCGCCAGGCGTGGCAAATAGCGATCGCCAAACTATCAGCGGCATCCGCTGGTTTTGGAATCTCGGAAAGCCCGAGGATTTTTGCCACCATAAAACCGACCTGATCCTTAGCTGCCCTACCTGAACCGGTAACGGCCGCCTTGACCTGTGTTGGGGTGTACATCACTACAGGAATCGAATGTTTGTGCGCGAGCATCAAAACCGCGCCTGAGATTTGGGCCGTCCCCATCACTGTCGAGACATTCTGTTGCGAGAAAACTCTCTCGATGGCAATTACCTGGGGCTTCTCGGCTTCAATCAGTTGCTCAATCTGCAGGCCGATTCTGCCAACTCGAACGGTGAGCTCTTCAGAAGGCATGCTTCTATAGGTGTCTACCGCTACAAGCGAAACTTTTCTCGAGCTTCCGAGTTCGATTAGCCCGATTCCGCATCTAGTCAGACCTGGGTCAATTCCTAGGATGCGAGTTGTCATCTTTAGTCGTTCTCGAGCTCGGCCATTACCTCGGCCGACATGTCAAAGTTCGAATAAACGTTCTGGACGTCATCCGAGTCTTCAAGGGCGTCAAT